>NZ_CP061703.1:300000-442500 GCF_014764305.1 Mesoflavibacter profundi | reverse complement strand
ACTAGATGATAAATATAGTTATGGTGAAATTAGGTTGGTTTTAGACGAATTAAACTCATAAAAAAAGGCTTCAACATTTCATGTGAAGCCTTTTCAATTTTATATAATTAAAATGTTATCCTTTAATAACACCTCTAGAAATTACAATCTTTTGGATTTCAGAAGTACCTTCATAAATTTGAGTGATTTTTGCATCACGCATTAAACGCTCTACATGGTATTCTTTTACAAAACCATTTCCACCGTGTATTTGTACAGCTTCAACAGTTTGTTCCATAGCTACTTTACTAGCGTATAATTTTGCCATAGCGCTAGACATATCGTAATTGTTACCTTGGTCTTTATCCCAAGCAGCTTTCATTACTAGCATACGTGCAGCTTCAATTTCTGTATACATATCTGCAAGTTTAAAAGCAATAGCTTGGTGGTTACAAATTACGGTACCAAAAGCTTTACGCTCTTTACTATATTTTAAAGCTAACTCGTAAGCTCCAGAAGCAATACCTAAAGCTTGTGCAGCAATACCAATACGTCCACCAGAAAGTGTTTTCATTGCGAATTTAAATCCAAATCCGTCTTCACCAATTCTGTTTTCTTTTGGTACTTTAACATCGTTAAATTGAAGCGTATGTGTATCACTTCCTCTAATTCCTAATTTATCTTCTTTAGGACCAATATCAAAACCTTCCATACCTTTTTCAACTATAAAAGCATTGATTCCTCTGTGTCCTTTTTCTCTGTCTGTTTGTGCAATTACTAAATAAACATCAGAACGACCACCATTGGTAATCCAGTTTTTTGTTCCATTAATTACATAATGGTCACCTTTGTCTATTGCAGTAGTTGTTTGCGATGTTGCATCACTACCAGCTTCTGGTTCACTTAAACAAAATGCACCAATTTGCTCACCAGTTGCAAGTTTAGTAAGGTATTTTTGTTTTTGCTCTTCTGTTCCAAAAGCTTCAAGACCGTAACAAACTAAAGAGTTATTTACAGATACCATTACAGAAGCAGATGCGTCTATTTTAGATAATTCTTCCATAATTAATACGTAAGAAATCGTATCCATACCACTTCCGCCGTATTTAGGATCAACCATAATTCCCATAAATCCAAGATCACCCATTTTTTTGACTAATTCTTGCGGAAATTGTTGCTTGTCGTCACGTTCTATAACGCCTGGTAATAATTCGGTTCTAGCAAAATCACGAGCAGCGTCGCGTATCATTAAATGTTCTTCAGTAAGATTAAAATCCATAGTGGTATATAAAATTGTTAATTCAATAAAAAATGTTCTCAAAGATAACTCTTTATTAGCATTTTTTCAATCGTTATAGTTATTTTTACATTATATGATAAAAGATAATTACAAAGTTGTTGGTGTGATGTCTGGGACATCTTTAGACGGAATTGATTTAGCAGAAATCCATTTCACTAAAAATGAAACTTGGCAATTTCAAATTTTAAATTCGACTACAATTTCTTATTCTGAAGATTGGCTCAGACAACTAAAAAACTTAACTCAAAAATCAAAAGAAGATTTACAGCAAATAGATGTTGATTACACCAATTATTTAGCTGAAGTTATTACGACTTTCATTAAAAAAAACAACATAAATCACCTTGATGCTGTTTGCTCTCATGGTCATACCGCATTACACCAACCAGAACAAAAATTAACGTATCAAATCGGAAATTTACCTGTATTGGCAGAACAATTAAAACAAACTGTTGTATGTGATTTTAGAGTACAAGATGTACATTTTGGTGGTCAAGGCGCGCCATTAGTACCAATTGGTGATCAGCTTTTATTTTCGGCGTATGATTATTGTATTAATCTTGGCGGATTTGCAAACGTGTCTACCCTAATTAATAAGCAGCGCATCGCTTTCGATATTTGTCCAGTAAATATTGTGCTTAATAAATACGTACAACAATTAGGGATTGACTATGACGATAAGGGATATATAGCTTCACAAGGAAAAATAAATCAACAATTATTAGAGCAATTAAATGCTTTAAATTTCTATAAAAAATCATATCCAAAATCCTTAGGATTGGAATGGGTAGAACAGCAAATTTTCCCATTAATAGATAACTACAAATTAGAAGTAAAAGATATTTTGCACACTATGACCCATCATGTGGCGCAACAAATAGCAAAAGTGATTAACCAAAAAGATAATGCATCTGTTTTGCTAACTGGTGGCGGAACGTATAATGATTTTTTAGTTGAAAGAATTAAAGCTTTAACCAATGCTAAAATCGTTATTCCATCTGCTGAATTAATAGAGTTTAAAGAAGCATTAATCTTTGGTTTTTTAGGTGTTTTAAAATTAAGAGAAGAAAATAACTGTTTAGCATCTGTTACAGGAGCAAGTAAAGATCACTCTTCTGGGAAGATTTATAAATTTTAACACTACAATATCAGTAGTTTACTTACTTTTGAAGCTTTGGTACAGCTTTTGAAAAGTATATCAAAAAATAATAACAATTAATAAATAATTAAAAAAATGAAACAACTATTACTAGCATTTGCATTACTAATTTCTGGATTAACTTATGCTCAAGATTTTGATGATAATTGGGAAGACAGATCAGAAAAGTTGCCAGGTTACATAATCACTAATAAAGGAGAAAAGATAGAAGGTTACTTAAAAAGATTCTTAAAAATTAAAAGTCAACGTAAAGTGAAATTCTTTAAAACATTAGAAGATAAACCAGTAGTTTATGATCCAAAAGATTTAAAAGCCTATAAAATTGGAGAAGATTATTACGAAACACATCCTTACGAAGGTTTAAGCGGAAATACAAAAGTCTTTTTATTAAGAACAGTAGAAGGAAAAATTAGTCTTTTTGATTATTACATAAGAGTAGAAGATGATAAAGGTGCAGAAATGACACTTAAAAAAGATGGCAACAAAGAGATTATTTTAGACTTTGATGGTACCAAAATTCAAACAGAAGTGTTAGCAGTAAAAGATGGTGATGATTACCTAAAATTTGCTTCGCCAAAGGTATTGTTTAGCTTTAAAAATGTAATGAGTAAATACGTGAGTGATTTTCCAGAATTAGCTAAAAAAATAAAAAGCAAAGAAAAAGGATATCGCGTTTTAGGTATTTTAAAAATTGTAAACGAATACAACGCACATTTTGAATAAAACAAAATTTAATACACTAACACTGTTGTTTATTTTATTATCTACAACAGTGTTTTCTCAAACCGCCAATTTTACTTGGACAGATTGGGCAAAAAATGGTCATAATGGATATCAAAATCCAAATATTATTTTTCCTACAACAGAAGATTTTACAATCTATAGTATAGAAAAATCAGGATCTCATGTTTACGCACCAAAGCTAATTTACATTACAAAGCATGATTACAATCGTCAAGTTTTAAAAGATGTAAATTTTAAATTACCACAACGTCAACGCATGGATGCTACTTTAATAGATGTTATAGAAGGCGATAACAAACTTTACTTTTTCTCTAATATTGCTTTAAAAAAAGATGGTAAAAACGTGCTATACGTTCAAGTATTCGATAATAATAGCTTTACTATTTCAGAAGAAAAAGAGCTAGTTACCTTACCTATAGAAAAAGTAAATAACTCAGGTTTTTTTAATGTAGAAATTTCTCCAGACAAAAACACATTAGCTGTTTTAGTAAATAATGTTTTTGAGAAAAAGCAAAACGAAAAAATTACAACAGTTTTATTTGATAAAGATTTAAATGAAATAGCTAATTCAAATTTCACTTTAAATTTTGAAAGCGAAAGAGCTTACAAAGAACAGCTTTACATCACTAATGATAAAACAATACATATTGTAAAACATACAGATATTTTTAAAAAAGAACCAAAAACAACTGTTATTACAATAAACGGAACAGATATAAACACACAACAAGTTTCTGCTCCAGAGTTTTATATTTCAGACAGTAAAGTAATAACTGTAGCTAATACAAATTATCTAATAGGTTTTGCGACAGATAATGTAAAACCAGGTATTTCGGTTGGCGGAAAAAAAGATAAAAGCTTTTTTCTTTACGATATAACTAACGGAAATTTAGTAATCAATCAAGGTTGGTCAGACGCTATACTTAAAAAAGTTTTAGGTAAGGGCTTTTTAGATTTAACAGTTCAAAATGTACTAACTCAAGATAACAACATCTATTTAATTGGTGAATGTTTTAAATCCGAAAGTGCTTTAAAAGAAGGCGCAAGTTTTGAGTATGATTACACGTATAATATAGGTCCAGGAATAGTTGTAAAGTTAGATACAGCAGGAGATGTAAAGTACGAGTCTTACTTAAAATATTCAGACACTTATAAAAATGAAGCTAAGCGTATTGCCTCATTTTACCCTTTTTTAGATAACGGAAAATTAAATCTGCTAACAACAGAAAAAGAATACGTTTTAAAAGAGAAAAAAATTGTTTTAGGTAGTAGAAAAATTGAAGCAAGAGCAGTTGTTTTAAACACAATTGACGATGCTGGAGAACAAACAATTGTACCATTTTGGGACAGTAAAGTTGGTGGCGAAGATTTAATGATAGATTTTGCACCAACCTTTACAAAACAAATAGATACTACCAATTTTGCTATTTATGGCTATGGTAATCTATATCATGCATTTGGAAAAATGACATTAAACTAAAAACTTAACAATAATTTATAATAATAAAAATGGCTTTACTTTTAAAGCCATTTTTTGTTTTTTATATTTGTTGTTACTAATTAACAATTCTTCAAAAAAATGAATCAACTAAAAACCTGTTTAAACCTAAACTAACTAGTTGATTTTATTCTTAATAATTAAATGAAAGACTTACTAAAAATTTACGAAAATAAGGCTCCAGAAATTGTATTTAACTGGAAAGATTCAGAAACAGATGCAGAAGGATGGACAGTTATAAACTCTTTACGTGGTGGCGCTGCTGGTGGCGGTACACGTATGCGCAAGGGATTAGATATGAACGAGGTTTTATCTCTTGCCAAAACAATGGAAGTAAAATTTACTGTATCTGGACCAGCAATTGGTGGTGCAAAATCAGGAATTAATTTTGATCCAAAAGACCCAAGAAAACGCGGTGTTTTAGAGCGTTGGTATAAAGCAGTTTCACCTTTATTAAAAAGTTATTATGGAACTGGTGGAGATTTAAATGTAGATGAAATTCACGAAGTAATTCCAATCACAGAAGATTCAGGTGTTTGGCATCCGCAAGAAGGTGTATTTAATGGTCACTTTCAACCAACAGAAGCAGATAAAATTAATCGTATCGGTCAATTACGTCAAGGTGTAATCAAGGTTTTAGAAAATGTAAACTATTCACCAGACGTTTCAAAAAAATATACTGTTGCAGATATGATTACTGGTTATGGTGTTGCCGAAGCTGTAAAACATTATTATGAAATTTATGGCGGAAATGTAAAAGGAAAACGTGCCGTAATCCAAGGATTTGGTAATGTTGGCTCTGCAGCAGCTTATTACTTAGCTCAAATGGGTGCAAAAGTGGTAGGAATTATAGATATTTCTGGAGGAGTAATTAATGAAAACGGATTTACTTTTGAAGAAATTAAAGAGTTCTTTTTAAATAAAAACGGAAATACTTTACTAGCAGAAAACATGATTCCGTTTGAAGAAATGAATCAACGCGTTTGGTCTCTTGAAACCGAAATATTTGCACCTTGTGCAGCATCACGTTTAATTACTCAAGATCAAATAGATCAGATGATAAATACAGGTTTAGAAGTAATTTCTTGTGGTGCAAATGTACCATTTGCAGATAAAGAAATTTTCTTTGGACCAATAATGGAGCATACAGATCAACGTGTAAGTTTAATACCTGATTTTATTTCTAATTGCGGTATGGCACGTGTATTTGCTTATTTTATGGAACGTAAAGTGCAAATGACAGACGAAGCTATTTTTAATGATACGTCTTCAATAATTAAAAAAGCAATACAAAACGTACACGATAAAAGTCCGTTAAAAACCGAAATTAGTAAAACAGCATTCGAATTAGCATTAAAACAACTTATCTAAACACATGGAAACAGCAATAATTTTAGTATTTGTAATTGGTTACTTAGCCATTACATTAGAGCATAATTTAAAAATAGACAAGCTTATACCAGCATTGGTAATGATGGCAATAAGTTGGGCTTTAATTTCTTTAGGAATAGATGCGTTTCCACAATGGTTTGACTCGGCTAACCACGGTTTAGTAGAAGGTTATACTTCTATGGGACATGAAAGCAGAATGCATTTAATGGAGGAAACATTATTACATCATCTTGGTAAAACAGCTGAGATTTTAGTGTTTTTATTAGGCGCAATGACTATTGTAGAAATTATCGATTATTTTGATGGATTTTCGACAATCAAAACCTTCATTAAAACTAAAAATAAGAAAAGTATACTTTGGATATTTTCAATTTTAGCTTTCATATTATCTGCAATTATAGATAACCTAACAGCAACAATTGTATTAATTTCTATTTTACAAAAAATAGTAAGAGATAGAGACGTACGTATTTGGTATGCAGGTATTATAATCATAGCAGCAAACGCTGGTGGAGCTTGGTCACCAATTGGAGATGTGACAACTACAATGCTTTGGATTGGTAAAAAGGTATCTGTTGGGCATTTAGTAGGTTATTTATTACTACCATCTTTAGTATGTATGGTTATACCATCGTTTATAGCGTCTTTCTTACCAGCATTTAAAGGTCAATTAGAGGTTGAAGATGATGTAGAAGATAAGCCAAAAAGTAAGTATAGTTCTACAATGTTATATTTAGGATTAGGTGCAATAGTATTTGTTCCTATTTTTAAAACTGTAACACACTTACCACCATATGTTGGTATGATGTTAGCTTTAGGTGTAGTTGCTGTATTTGCAGAAGTATATAGTTCTTCTAAATTTAGTTTAGCAGAAGTAAATCATACCGAAAGTGATGCTCATGCACACCATAGTCCAGTACATAGTTCTCTATCAAAAATCGAGTTACCAAGTATTTTATTTTTCTTAGGAATTTTAATGGCTGTAGCAGCATTAGAATCTTTAGGAACTTTATTTGGTTTTGCTAATACGTTAAAAGAAAGTATGCCAATGATGGGAACAGAATTACATGGTGAAGGCGTTTCAGATTTAGTGATTTTATTACTAGGAATTGGATCTGCGGTTATAGATAACGTACCATTAGTAGCGGCAAGTTTAGGAATGTTCTCTGAGCCTATGGATAATGAGTTATGGCACTTTATAGCATACTCTGCAGGAACAGGAGGAAGTATGTTAATTATAGGTTCTGCAGCAGGAGTTGTAGCAATGGGAATGGAAAAAATAGACTTTTTCTGGTATTTAAAAAAGATATCTTGGTTAGCGTTAGTTGGTTTCTTAGCAGGAGCATTAACTTTTTTCTGGACAAGAACACTATTTTAAAAACTGATTTACAAGAAAAATAAAAATTAAACGTTACCAATATATCATACCTAAAAGAAACTTATGATAAGTACAATAATACAAGACACTGCTCAAGACGCTTCAGAAGTTTTACAAGATGGAGAATCTGTTGAAAAAACATTATCTGTAATAGAGTTAATTACAACTGGCGGTACAGCAGGAATGGTTATAATAGCATTATTATTTGTGTTATTAATTATGGCAGTTTACATCTATTTTGAGCGTATTTTAGCTATAAAAGAAGCGTCTAAAATAGATGCTAATTTTATGAATCAAATTAAAGATTACGTTAGTAATGGTAAAATTGATTCTGCTCAAAATTTATGTTCTACCGTAAATTCACCAGTTTCTAGATTAATAAGTAAAGGTATTTCTAGAATAGGAAAACCTTTAGAAGATATTAATACAGCAATAGAAAACGCAGGAAGATTAGAAATTTATAATCTAGAAAAAAACGTAAGTGTTTTAGCAACTATATCTGGTGCAGCGCCAATGATTGGTTTTCTTGGAACAGTAATTGGTATGATTTTATCAATATTTGAAATAGCCAATTCAGGAGGATCAATAGATATTAAAACCTTAGCAGACGGTTTATACACAGCTATGACTACAACTGTTGGTGGTTTAATTGTAGGTATTGTTGCTTATATTGCTTATAACCATTTAGTTGTAAAAACTGATAAAGTGGTGTATCAAATGGAAGCTAATTCACTTGAATTTTTAGACTTATTAAACGAACCTAGTTAATATGCGATTAAGAGGAAGAAATAAAGTTACCCCAGAATTTAACATGTCGTCCATGACCGACATTGTTTTCTTATTACTTATCTTTTTCATGATTGCATCTACATTAGTTTCGGCAGAAGCGATAGACTTACTTTTGCCTAAATCTTCAAGTAAAACTACCCAAACAAAAAATGTTTCTGTAAGCGTAGATAAAGATGTTAATTATTATGTAGACATGAAAAAAGTGTCTAAAGATAATTTAGAAACAGAAGTTTTAGCAAAAGTTGGTCAATCAGAATCGCCAAGTATTACTATACGATCAGATCAAGATGTAGAGATGAAACATGTAGTTTATATTATGGATATTGCAAATCGAAATAAGATTAAATCTACTTTAGCGGTAAAGTCTAAGTAATTTTCAGATGAAATATTTAAACACCAAACACGAGCAAAATTCAGCAAAAATAACCGCTTTAATTATGGTTATTTTAATATTGTTGTTATTTGTAGTTGGTCCGCCTTATATGGATCCGCCAGAAGAGTATGGTGTTGCAGTTAATTTTGGTAACTCTGCTGTAGGAAGTGGTAATGTCCAACCAGATAACCCTGTAAAATCTGAAAACTTAAATATTAATAAGCAGCCACAAGAAGAACAAGCACAAGAAGAAACTAAGGAAGAAGCTGCAGCATCTACAAATGAAACTTCAGAAGAAGTGATTACTCAAGACTCTGAAGCGGCAATAGCAATTAAAAAACAAAAAGAAGCAGAAGCTAAGGCAAAAGCAGAAGCCGAAAGAAAAGCTAAAGAAAAGGCTGCAGCAGAAGAAAAAAAGCGTCAAGATGAAGCAAAAAAGAAAGCAAAACTAGATGCTATGATGGGCGGACTTAATAACTCTGATGGTGAATCTAGTGGAAGTGAAGGAGATGACAACCAAGCAGGTGATAAAGGTCAGTTAAACGGAGATCCTTATGCACCAAGTTATTTTGGTGATGGTTCAGGTTCTGGTAGTGGAGGAGTTGGATTTGGTTTAAGAGGAAGAGAACGATTAAGTAATAAAATATTTATTCCTGAATGTGATAATGAATATGGTATTGTTGTTGTAGAAATTCGTGTTAATAGAAATGGTAACGTAGTTAGTGCTAAACCAGGTATACAAGGTACAAAAGCTGATGCTTGTTTATACCAAGCAGCTAAAAAAACAGCTATGTCTTTTAAATTCAATCCAGATCCAAACTCAAAAATAGAACAAGTTGGTTATGTTAACATAAATTTCAAACCAAACTAATGACATATCAAGAGACTGTTAATTGGATGTTTACTCAGCTTCCAATGTACCAAAAGCAAGGTAAAACAGCATTCAAAAAAGATTTAACTAACACATTGTTGTTAGCTAATCACTTAAATAATCCGCAACATAAATTTAAATCTATCCATGTAGCTGGTACTAACGGTAAAGGATCTAGCAGTCATATGCTAGCATCTGTTTTACAAGAAGCTGGTTATAAAGTAGGCTTGTATACGTCACCCCATTTAAAAGATTTTAGAGAACGAATTAAGGTTAACGGAGTAGAAGTAAGTAAGCAGTTTGTAATCGGTTTTATTAAAAGAAATAGATCTTTTTTTGAAGTAAATCCATTATCTTTTTTTGAAATGACCGTTGGTATGGCGTTTGACTATTTTGCAAAACAAAAAGTAGATATTGCCATAATAGAAGTAGGTTTAGGTGGACGATTAGATTCAACAAATATAATTACTCCAGAAGTATCTTTAATAACTAATATTGGGTATGATCACACACAGTTTCTTGGTAATACGTTACCATTAATAGCTTCAGAAAAAGCAGGTATAATAAAACCTAACATTCCTGTAGTGATTAGTGAAACTCAAAAAGAAATAGAAACAGTTTTTGAAGACATTGCAAATCAAAATAATTCTAAAATATTCTTTGCAGATCAATCTGAAATAAAAACATATCCTACAGATTTAATTGGTGATTACCAGCAGAAAAATATAAAAGGTGTATTAAAAGTAATAGAAATTCTAAAACAGAAAAACTATAAAATCTCTAATTTAAATATAAAATCAGGATTGCTTAATACTGTTTTGAATACAGGATTAAAAGGAAGATGGCAGATATTACAAAACAATCCTAAGGTTATTTGTGATACAGCACATAACTATGAAGGTTTAAAAATTACAATCAATCAATTATTAAAAGAACAATATGATAATTTACATATTGTTTTTGGTGTTGTTGATGACAAGGATTTAACCAAAATTTGGTCATTATTACCTAAAAATGCAAAATATTATATATGTAAACCTGATGTTCCTCGAGGTATGTCAGAAAAAAAATTATTAAGCCAATTTTTAGAACTTAACTTTGACGCGAACAGTTATAGTTCTGTTAATGAGGCTAGTAATGCTGCTATTTCTCAAGCTTTACCTACAGATGTTGTATATATTGGAGGTAGTACATTTGTAGTTGCTGAAATTTTTTAAAATTTTTTTCAAAAAAGTTTTTGCAGATTCAAAATCTGTCTTATATTTGCAATCCAATTACGAAGGGCGCGTAGCTCAGTTGGTTCAGAGCACTTGGTTTACACCCAAGGGGTCAGGGGTTCGAATCCCTTCGCGCCCACAAAAAAAAAGGTCTTCTTTAGAAGACCTTTTTTTATTTTAATAGTTTTAAAATTCTTTCTAAAGCCATTCCTCGTGATCCTTTTATAAGTATTGTTGAATTTTTAAAAGGAATAAAATTTTCTTCAAAACTTTCTAGAGTTTGGAATTTAATAATTTTACTATCAGATGTAGAGATGTTATTAAAATGATTTCCTATCAAGAATACTTTATTAAGATTAAATTTAGAGCATAAATCTGCGATGTTTTGATGTTCTATTTCTGCATCTTTACCAAGTTCGAACATATCGCCTAGAATAGCTATTTTAGTCTTGTCAGATAGCTTATTTAAATTATCTAATGCTACTTCCATACTTGACGGATTAGCGTTGTAAGCATCTAATATTATCTTGTTACTTCCATTTTCAATAATTTGAGATCTATTGTTGTTTGGAATATAATTTTCTATAGCAGTTTTAATATCTATATTTTCAATGCTAAAATATTTACCAATTGTTGTCGCAGCACAAAGGTTAGTAAAGTTATAAGATCCAATTAATTTAGATTCAACTTTTATATTGTTGAAAGAGTAATTAACAAATGGATTTACTTCTATCAGTTTTATATGGTTTTCGCATTCACTTTCAGTTGAAGTAAAACAGATTGTTTTTTGATAAAGTTTTAATTTATTTTTTTGAATTTCATCATCAATATTATAAAATATAGTTTTATTATTTTCAATTAAATAATCGTATAATTCACTCTTGCCTTTTATAATTCCATCTACACCACCAAAACCTTCTAAATGTGCTTTTCCAAAATTAGTGATATACCCATAATCTGGCTCTGCTATTTTGCATAAAAAAGCGATTTCTTTTTGATGATTTGCACCCATTTCTACTATACCAATTTCAGTGTCTTTATTCATTGATAGAAGTGTTAATGGTACGCCTATATGGTTGTTTAAATTTCCAACAGTTGCTATTGTATTATATTTCTTAGCAAGGACAGTATTAATTAGTTCTTTAGTAGTTGTTTTGCCATTACTTCCAGTTAGCGCTATAATCTTTAAGCCAAGGTATCTTCTATGATAGTTTGCTAACTTTTGTAATGTTTCAAGACTATTTTTAACTAAAATGGTATTGCTATTTGTTTTATATTCTTCCTGATCTACAATTGCATACTTTGCACCATTTGTTAATGCTTGATTTGCAAAAGTATTTCCGTTAAAGTTATCTCCACTTAAAGAAAAGAATAAGCAATTTTTAGTTATTTTTCTTGTGTCTGTGCTTATTCCAGAGCTATAAAGAAATAGTTGATGTAATTCTTGTATTGTCATATAGGTTAATATAAAAAGTCCTAACTGTTAAGTTAGGACTTTAATTTATTTTAAAAAAGTAAATCTTTTTAGTTTTTAGTCTTTCTTTGACCTTTAGACTTAGATCCAACTCTTGACATAGCACATCTAAAACCAATGTAATCTGTAGCCATATTTTGTGGATAATAACGTCTTTGTGCAGGATCTAACCAGTACTCTCTATCTTTCCAAGATCCTCCTTTGTAAACTCTTACTTCATCATTAATTAATGAAGTACGTCTGCTTGACTTATCGTACTCTCTAATGAATTTTCCTGAAGAATCAACTTCTATGTTATGTTTTGGAGAGTTGTACATTTTTCTTGTAAACTCATCTGTAGATGCTTCACCTTCGTCTTCATCAAAATCACTGTAGTATCTTGAAGATTGCACATCTCCATCTCTGAAGTTTCTGTTATCACTTCTATCAAAGTTAGTTCTTAAATAAGTTTCTTTTTCGTCAACAGGTTGAGTAGCTATTTCACCTGGTAAATCTCTTGCTACTATATCTCCGTTTGGTAAAGTGTCAAATACAATTTCGTCTGTTGTTACAACTTTAACTGTACCTTCTTCTGTTATTACGTTTTTAGTATAAACGTTACCTCTATAGTAGTTAAAGTCATTAAATTCATCATCAACTATAGGTCTGTAAACATCGGCAACCCATTCTGCAACATTTCCAGCCATATCATATAAACCAAAATCGTTAGGATCGTAAGATTTTACTTGAGCTGTAATATCTGCACCATCGTCAGACCAACCAGCAATTCCACCGTAATCTCCTTTACCTTGCTTGAAGTTAGCTAATTGATCACCTTTAATTTTACGTTTTCCAGAACGCGTATATTGTCCATCCCATGGATATTTTTTACGTCCTCTGTACACGTTGTAACTTCTTACCTCAGATAATCCTAAAGCTGCATATTCCCATTCTGCTTCTGTTGGTAGTCTGTATTTAGGTGAAATTAATCCTGTTTCTCTAGTTGCGTAAACATTAATTTCTTCTCCTGCAGCATTAGTTTGTGGTTTTAATTTTCCACCTCTTAAAACTTCTTCGTTTCCTCCAAAAGTTTGAGTTGGACTATTAATGTATGTATCTGTACTAAAATTAGCATCTGCTGTTGCTTCTAATTCGCTACCTTGTTTTAAATATCCATTTTTTTGTAATTGATATTCGTTAACACGGTCAGTTCTCCAATTAGCAAACTCTACAGCTTGAATCCAACTTACACCAACTACTGGATATTCTCCATAACCAGGATGACGTAAATAGTTTTCAGTCATTACTTCGTTATATCCTAATCTATTTCTCCAAACTAAAGTATCTGGTAAAACACCGTTGTAAATTGCTCTAAAGTTTTCTTCTTCTGGCGGATAAGTTCTTTTAATCCAATCAAGATACTCTAAGTACATTTTGTTGGTAACTTCCGTTTCATCCATGTAAAAAGATTGTACATGTTGTTGGTTTGGTGTATTGTTCCAATCGTGCATTACATCGTCTTGAACTCTACCCATTGTAAAAGTACCACCTTCTACAAAGACTAATCCTGGAGCTGTTTCTTGCTCTTTAAATTTGGTGTTGTATTGAAAACCACCATCTTTAGAGTTAATATCCCAACCAGTTGCTCTTGATGTGTTAGAGCCACCACCAGATCTTTTACAACCAACCAAGGTTAAAGAGACTGCAAGTGCTAAAAATAACCTTGATACAATTACTTTTTTCATATTCATACGTTTAGTATAATTATTTTGTGTTTTAAGAGGACGCAATATAAGAATTTAACCCAACACTACAAGTGTTTTTAGCATTTTTGAATAAAAAAATATTGCATTTCATCCTGTTTATTTACATTACAACGATGTTTTGAATGTTTTTAATCGTTGTTTTCAGTCTGTATAACGTGTGTTATTCAATTTTATTATTGTAATTTTGAATCAGTTTTATGAAATTATTAAGAAATAAATAATATCATCTAAAATTTGACGTTACTATTGCAATGAAAAAGATTATACTAATCACACTTTTACTTTTTTGCTCTATATTATTTTCTCAGCAAAAAAACATAGTACTTAATTGGGATGGTTATCAAACCATGAAGGCAGATACTTATTCTGTTACTGTACCTCATTTTTTACCTAAAGAAAATTTTGATTTTAATATCGATCAAGGTGTTTTTTACGTAAATCAATGGATTAGTGATTTACCAGTTAATGAAAATACTGTGACTTTAAATAACTTAGCATTTCAAACAGTTTCTAGAGAAGAATTAAAAGGATTAAAACTTTCTTCTATACCTGATACACTGGAGTATTCGTTAAAAAACAGTAAAGGTAGATTAAAAAATTATGTTGTTTTTAAGCTTAAACCATACGTAAAAGACGGTAATACAATAAAACGCGTAACTTCTTTTGTTTTAAACTATTCTAATCAAAATAATAACCAAAGAAGTTTTAGTGCAAATCAAGCTATTACAAATTCAGTTTTATCTACTGGTAGTTGGTATAAATTTCAAGTAGAAACTTCAGGTGTACATATTCTTAATAAAGATTTTTTAAGTCAGTTAGGAATAAATGTTAATAATCTTGATCCTAGGACTATCAAGATTTATGGAAATGGAGGAATGATGATGCCATTTACAAACACAGGTAATTACCCATTAGATCCGCAAGAAAATGCTATTAAAGTTATAGGTGAGCAAGATGGTGTTTTTAATGATAACGATTATATTCTTTTTTATGCCGAAGGACCAACTGCAGATGTAGATCAACAAAATATAAATACCAATATTAACCCTTATAGTGATAGAACAGTTTATTATATAAATATAGGTTCTGGTAATGGAAAAAGAATACAAGCCTACAATCAACCAACTGGAAATGCAGACCAAATTTTTACAACATTTCAAGATTATAAATACCATGAGATTGATGATGTAAATTTAGTTTTTGTAGGAAGAAGATGGTTTGGAGAAGACTTTAGCGTAGAAAATAACCAATCGTTTAATTTTAATTTTCCAAATTTGGTTGCTGATCAACCAGTAAGATTAAAAGTATATACTGCTGCATCTGCACCTACAACAACTAATTTTTCGGTTAGTGTAAATAATAATTCTGTTGGAGTTATTAATATTTCTAGTTCCAATCCTGCAGATGGTGTTTATGCATCTGGAGGAAGTTTTAATAACGATATAAATGTTACTTCAGATAACATTTCAGTTACATTAGATTACAACAATCAAGGTGTGCCAAGTGCAAGTGCGTACTTAGATTACATTTCTATTAAAGCTACAAGACAATTACAATTTACAGGAAATCAGTTTAAGTTTTATAACCAAAATGCTTTTCAAGGAACGGGAATTGCACAATATTCTTTAGGTAATGCAAGTCAAGTTCAAGAAATTTGGAATATTACAGATCTTTATAATGTAAGTACGGTTGTAAACCAAAATGCAGATCAAACATTTTCTTTTAATACTAATTTAGGAGAAGAAAATAAGTTTGTAGCAGTTACTTCTCAAAATTATTATGTGCCAATAGCTCTAGAAAACAGTACAGTTGTAAATCAAAATTTAAAAGGAACCATTTTTTTAAATGAAAATGGAGCATTTGAAGACGTAGATTATTTAATGTTAACCACGACATCTCATTTAGCTCAAGCCCAAAGATTAGCTCAAATTAACCGAGATAAATATGGGTATAGAGTTAAAGTAGTAACCTTAGGAAAAATTTATGCTGAATTTTCCTCTGGAAATCCAGATATAGCAGGTATTAGAAATTTTGTTAAATACATTTACGATAACGCAAGTACTAATGCTAACAAATTAAAATACTTATGCATTTTTGGAGATTCTTCTTTTGATTATAAAGGAAGAGTATCTTCCAATACATATAATTTTCCAACTTGGAATGCCTATAGTAGTTTTAATCTTTCCAATTCATTTATTTCAGACGATTTTTATGGCTATTTAGATCAAGGTGAAGGTAATCTAGACGCATTTAATAACGCCAATAAGCTAGATTTAGCAGTTGGACGTATTGTTGCAGATTCGCCTCAATTAGCAAAAGATATGGTAGATAAAGTAGTCGCTTACTATTCTCAAGCAGCACTAGGAAGTTGGAGAAATAATTTTGTAGTTATATCTGATGATGTAGATGAAGAATGGGAAGCTACCTTACAAGAAACTACAGATTTAGTAGCAGATGAAGTCTCAGATAACAAACCATTTATCAACGTTACAAAAATTCATACAGATGCTTATCAACAAGAAGCGTCTGCTGGAGGAGATAGATATCCTGAAGTTACAGAAGCTATATCCAATGCAATAGAAAAAGGAGCTTTAGTAGTAGATTATTTCGGACATGGAGGAGAAGATGGATTAGCTTTTGAGCGTATCTATCAAAAACCAAATGTACAAGCATTAAATAACGAATGTAAGTTAAATATTTTTATAACAGTTACATGTGAGTTTACTAGATTTGATAACCCATTAAGAGAAACTGCAGGCGAGCTAATTTATTGGAATAAAAATGCTGGAGCAATTGGATTAATAACAACAACGCGACAAATATTTGTTACTGTTGGTAGAGATTTTAATAAAATTTTAAAAGAATATTTGTTCTCTTACAGCGATAATGATACTTATTCAGATCACGAATATCCAAGTGTTGCAGAAGCATTAAGGTTAGCAAAAAATGATCCGTCGTTTACCTCTTCGCAAAAAAATCTAGCATTCTTTATTGGCGATCCAGGTTTACATCTATCCATACCACAACCTAATATTCGTTTAACAAGAATTAATGATGTGCCAATAGATCAAGAAACAGATGTTTTACAAGCATTAGGTTATGCTAAGTTAGCTGGTGAAGTTACAGATATAAACGGAAATATACTTACAGATTATAACGGAACATTAACAGCAACTATTTTTGACAAAGAGATAGAGCGTCAAACTTTAGGAAACGATAATACATCAGATGCAAACGGTGTAATAATATTAGATTACAATACATTAGGTGCATTAGTATTTAGAGGTCAAGCATCTATAACTAATGGTCAATTTGAATTTGATTTTATAGTGCCTAAAGATATTGGAATTCCTGTAGGTACAGGTAAAGTTAGTTTTTATGCAGTTAAAGAAAACTCGTTATTAGACAAAACAGGAGCTAGTTTAAATACCTTAAAAATTGGAGGAATAAATCCTAATGCAGCCGAAGATAATATTGGTCCAACTATACAATTGTATATGAATGATGAAACCTTTGTTTCTGGAGGAATAACTAATGAGTCACCAATGCTACTTGCAAAACTACAAGATGAAAACGGGATAAATACAGCAAGTGGAATTGGTCATGATATTGTAGCAATTTTAGATGGAGATGAGGTTAATCCTTACATTTTAAACGATTATTACATTGCAGATGTAGACGATTATACAAAAGGATCATTATCTTTTCCTTTCAGAAATTTAGAGCCAGGTTTACATACATTAACAGTAAAAGGTTGGGATGTTTATAATAACTCTTCAACTACCGAAATTCAATTTGTAGTTTTCAAAGAAAATGAAGATTTGGTACTAACCAACGTTTTAAATTATCCAAACCCATTTGTAAATTATACCGAATTTTGGTTTAGCCATAATAGTTCAGAAACATTAAATATTTCAGTTCAAATATTTACAATTTCAGGGAAGTTGGTTAGAACATTAAACGGTTCTACAGATTCTGGAAATAAATCGTGTTGTGGATCAACTACAGCAGGAACATCTAGAGATATAATTTGGGATGGAAGAGATGATTTTGGTCAAAAAATAGGAAAAGGTACTTATATTTACAAACTAAAGGTACATTCACCTTCAACAAATAAAACAGCAGAAAAAATAGAGAAACTTGTAATACTTTAATAATAAATTATATTTGCTAACAAATTATATATATGAAAAATAAAATATTAATAGCGCTTTCTTTTTGCTTAACATTAAGTGGATTTGCGCAGGATAACGTAGTAATCAATCCAAGTGATACAAGGGTAATAACTACAGGAGTTCCTTTTTTATTAATTGCACCAGACGCTAGAGCTGCTGCTTTAGGTGATATGGGAGTAGCTACATCTGTAGATGCGTTTTCGCAACAATGGAATGCTTCAAAATATACTTTTTCAGAAGATCAATCTGGTGTTGCAGTAAGTTATACACCGTATTTAAGTAAATTAGTTAACGATATTTTCTTAGGTAATGTAACTTATTTTAATAGAATTAACGAGCAAAGTGCTGTCGCAGCAAGTTTTAAATACTTTTCTTTAGGAGATATAGAATTTGTTGAAGACGAGTTTTCTGAAGCATTAATTCAACGTCCAAACGAATTCACATTAGATTTATCTTACGGATTAAGATTAAGTGATCAATACGGTATGGCAGTAACTATGCGCTATTTAAGATCAGATTTAAAACTTAATACAGGAAATAACGATGCAAGTGCAGCAAGTACTTTTGGAGTAGATATTTCTGGATTTTATCAAAGTGAAGAACAAGCTTACAGTGATTTTAATGGACGTTGGCGAGGTGGATTTGCAATCCAAAATATTGGACCAAAATTTAAATATGACGAGGCTGGACAAGAAAACTTTCAGCCAACAAATTTAAGATTAGGTGCTGGTTTTGATTTTATTTTTGACGAGTATAATAAACTTGGTGTAACTGCCGAGTTTTCAAAACTATTAGTTCCTACGCCACCACAATATGGTTTTATCGATACAAATGGAGATGGAGAACAAACTAACGATGATCCAGCAACACCAGATGTAGACGAAAGCGAACCTACACAAATTGTAGCAGGAAAAGATAACGATGTGCCTTTCTTATCAGGGATTTTTCAATCATTTGGTGATGCGCCAGGTGGATTTAAAGAAGAAATGCAAGAGATAACCTATGCATTAGGAGCAGAATATGTTTACCAAGATGCATTTGCTTTAAGAGCAGGATATTTTCATGAAAGTGAAACTAAAGGTGCAAGAAAGTTTTTTGCTTTGGGAGCAGGATTTAAATACAACGTATTAAATTTAGATATGTCCTACTTGTTTTCTTCAGCAAAAGTGCCAAGTCCTTTAGAAGGTACATTAAGATTCTCTTTAACTTTTAACTTAGGCGCAGGAAATTACGACGAGTATTAAAAGCATTAAACAAAAAAACAAAAAAAAACTATTGTGAAAGCAATAGTTTTTTTGTCTATAATAGTTTAGTATCTTTATTATTATGAAAGAAATAAAAATAGAAACCACTTTACAGGTTTTTGATCATCTAAACGATACACCAAAAGATGTTCAAGATTTAATGGCAAAAGCAATCGAAGCAAGAGATAAAGCTTATGCGCCTTATTCTAAATTTAATGTTGGAGCAGCGTTATTGTTAGAAAATAATCAAATAATAACAGGAAGTAATCAAGAAAATGCCTCTTATCCGTCAGGATTATGTGCAGAGCGAACAGCAATATATTTTGCAGGAGCACAACATCCAGATCAAAAAATAGTAAGAATGGCAATATCTGCAGGATCAAAAATACATCCTACAATAACGCCAATTCCACCTTGTGGAGCTTGTCGTCAAGCTATATCAGAATACGAAAACAAACAAAATCTACCTATAGAAATATACTTTATGGGAGAGACAGGTAAGGTTGTTAAATCAGACTCGTTAGCCAATTTATTACCATTAGGTTTTGATAGAAGCGTGCTATAACGATTTCGTAAAATTTTTACCAATTTCGGTTTTTTCATTACTAACTAAAATGTTACTTTTGTTAACCGTTAAAATTTTTTAAACGTCACCAATGCAAAAAATAACTAAAGAAACGTATTTAAAATGGTATGAAGACATGCTATTTTGGAGGAAGTTTGAAGATAAACTAGCAGCAGTTTACATTCAACAAAAAGTTAGAGGTTTTTTACACCTTTATAATGGTCAAGAAGCAGTATTAGCAGGTGCTTTACATGCAATGGATTTGACTAAAGATAAGATGATAACTGCTTATCGTAACCATGTACAGCCTATAGGAATGGGTGTAGATCCAAAAAGAGTAATGGCAGAGCTTTATGGTAAAGCAACTGGTACATCTCAAGGATTAGGTGGATCTATGCATATATTTTCTAAAGAACACCGTTTTTATGGTGGTCATGGTATTGTTGGAGGACAAATACCTTTAGGAGCAGGTATTGCTTTTGGTGATAAATATCACAATAGCGATGCAGTAACAATTTGCTGTTTTGGTGATGGTGCTGCACGTCAAGGTTCATTACACGAATCATTTAACTTAGCAATGTTATGGAATTTACCTGTTGTGTTTGTTTGTGAAAACAATGGATATGCAATGGGTACATCTGTAGAGCGTACAGCAAATCATACAGATATCTGGAAACTAGGTTTAGGGTACGAGATGCCTTGTGGACCAGTAGATGGAATGAATCCAATTAAAGTTGCAGAAGCTTTTGACGAAGCTATCCAACGTGCCAGAAAAGGTGGCGGACCAACATTTTTAGAAGTAAAAACGTACCGTTATAGAGGTCACTCTATGTCCGATGCGCAACATTACCGTACTAAAGAAGAAGTAGAAGAATACAAAAAAATAGATCCTATAACTCAGGTTAAGGATATTATTTTAGAGAATAATTACGCTACAGAAGACGAGATCAAACAAATTGATAAACGTGTTAAAAAATTAGTTTCTGAATGCGAAAAATTTGCTGAAGAATCTCCATTCCCAGATAAAAGTGTAATGTACGATTCTGTTTACGAGCAAGAAGATTATCCATTTATACAACACAAATTATAAGCTATGGCAGAAGTAATAAACATGCCTCGTTTGAGTGACACCATGGAAGAAGGAACTGTCGCAACTTGGTTAAAAAAAGTAGGCGATAAAGTTGAAGAAGGTGATATTTTAGCAGAAATTGAAACCGATAAAGCAACAATGGAGTTTGAGTCTTTTCACGAAGGAACATTATTACATATTGGTGTTCACGAAGGAGAAACTACTAAAGTAGACGAGCTTTTAGCTATTATTGGTGAAGAAGGTGAAGATATTTCAGATTTATTAGACGGAAAATCTTCTGCTAAAGAAGAAACAAAGTCTGAAGATCAAACTGAAGAAAAAGAAGATACTACTAAAGACGATACAACTTCTAATGATGATTCAACTGAAAGTGCTTCAGAAGAATTACCAGAAGGTGTTACAGTAGTAACAATGCCTCGATTAAGTGATACAATGGAAGAAGGTACTGTTGCAACTTGGCTAAAAAATGTTGGTGACGCAGTAGAAGAAGGAGATATCTTAGCAGAAATTGAAACTGATAAAGCGACAATGGAGTTTGAATCGTTTCAATCAGGAACATTATTACACATTGGTTTAGAAGAAGGACAATCTGCAAAAGTAGATGCTTTATTAGCTATTTTAGGACCTGAAGGAACAGATGTTTCAGGTGTTGCTAAAAACTTTAAAGCTGGAGGAGAAGCATCAGCTAAAAAAGAAGAAGCTCCTAAAAAAGAATCTAAACCAGAGCCTAAAAAAGAAACGCCAAAACAAGACACTAAAACAGAATCTAAACCTGTTGCTCAGCCAACTCAAACTGCTTCTGGCGGACGCATTTTTGTATCGCCATTAGCGAAGAAAATGGCAGACGAAAAAGGAATTAACTTATCTCAAGTTAAAGGTTCTGGAGAAAATGGTCGTATTGTAAAGCGTGATATAGAAAACTTTACGCCAGCAGCACAATCTGCTCAAGTTGGTAAGTTTGTACCTTCAGGTCAAGAAGATTTTGATGAAGTGCCAAACAGCCAAATGCGTAAAGCTATTGCTAAAAACTTAGCTAAATCTAAGTTTTCTGCACCACATTATTACTTAAATGTAGAGTTTGATATGGACAATGCTATTGCATTCCGTACACAATACAACTCTATACCAGATACAAAAATTTCATTTAACGATATGGTTGTTAAAGCTTGTGCATTAGCATTAAAGCAACATCCACAAGTTAACTCACAGTGGTTTGACGATAAGATGAAATTAAACAATCACGTACACATTGGTGTAGCAGTAGCTGTAGAAGATGGTTTACTAGTGCCAGTTGTTAAGTTTGCTAACGAGCAATCATTACCACAAATTGGTGCAGCAGTAAAAGATTTTGCAGGTAGAGCTAGAAATAAAAAATTAACTTTAGATGAGATGGAAGGAAGCACATTCACCATTTCTAATTTAGGTATGTTTGGAATAGAAAGCTTTACGTCTATTATTAATCAACCTAACTCTGCAATTTTATCTGTTGGAGCAATCGTACAAAAACCAGTTGTTAAAAACGGTCAAATCGTTCCAGGTAACACAATGAAACTAACTTTAGCGTGTGACCACAGAACAGTTGATGGTGCTACAGGAGCACAATTCCTTCAAACATTAAAAGGATATATAGAAAATCCTGTAACAATGCTAGTTTAAATTTCCGCGTAAGCGAAAACTAAATAAAATAAAACCTGTTTCATCTTATTTGAAGCAGGTTTTTTTAACTTTATAATCCAAATAAAATTAAGATGAAAAACATAATAATAACAGGAACAAGTCGCGGTATTGGTTTTGAATTAGTTCAAATCTTTGCCCAAAAAGGTTTTAACGTATTAGCGTTATCTAGAAACGAGCAACCTGTTGTTGATCTTAATTTGCAAAACGTAACCTCTTTTTCGTTTGATTTAAGTAATGAAGACGATTATCATAAAGTTGAAGATTTTATAAAAGCTAATTGGCAACAAGTTGATGTGCTTATTAATAATGCTGGTGCTTTATTAAACAAACCATTTGCAGAAACATCTATATCTGATTTTGAATACGTGTATAAAACCAACGTTTTTGGTGTTGCTGAAATGACAAGAATCGTAATTCCTCATATGACTAAATCAAGTCATGTGGTTACAATAAGTTCTATGGGTGGAGTACAAGGAAGTATGAAATTTCCTGGTTTAGCTGCCTACAGTTCTAGTAAAGGCGCTGTTATTACTTTAACCGAATTATTAGCTGAAGAATATAAAGAAACAGGACCAAGTTTTAATGTCTTGGCTTTAGGAGCAGTACAAACCGAGATGTTAGAAGAAGCGTTTCCTGGTTATGTTGCACCAACAACTGCTAAAGAAATGGCAGAATATATAGCCGATTTTTCTTTAAACGGACAAAAATATTATAACGGTAAACTATTGCAAGTATCTAATTCAACACCGTAAAATTAACTGCGCTCTAAAGCAGCATAAGCATCTGCACTAGAAAATTTTTCTTTGTAGAAAATATTGTATTGTAGTATTTCAACAACTTTTATTAAGGTTTCAAAATCTTTTTTCTTGTAGGCGTGTTTTAAACTATTGTGTATTTTAAAATACATTTCGGTAGTTTTTGTTTCAGGATTATAGCCGTAAAAAAATAAAATTTCGTTGTCTTTAGGTTTAAAAAAGTTGTAGTCTTCTTTAATGCTACCTTTACTGTTTTTATAAATCTTTAGGTAGACTTTATTAGAATTAATATATTTATGTAATCCCAGTTCAGAAGGAGTTAATCTATATCTATTAACTTCTAAAAATTTTGAAGTATCAATATTATCTTGAGCTTTAGCTACAGTAAATGTAACAAAAAGCAATAGGAAAAGGGAAAATCTCATGTTGCTATTAATCTGTTAGAATGTTAGGGAAAACATAATATTATCTCTAAGTAAAAGAAATTTATTTAATATTCAAAGTAAAACACTAAAAATAATTTAATTATTTAACAACTTAATTATGGCGTTAACACCATCTAATTCATTTCCAATTAAGACTTTAGCTCCAGAATTCTCTTTATTGGATACAGTGTCAGATCAAACTTTAAATCTTCAGCAATTAAAAGGAGAAAAAGCAACAGTAATTATGTTTATCTGTAACCATTGTCCTTATGTGATTCATGTAAACAATAAAATAGTAGAATTAGCTAATACATATAAAAGTAAAGGCGTTTCTTTTATTGCAATAAGTAGTAACGACGTAGAAAATTATCCACAAGATGCTCCCGATAAAATGAAAGACGTTGCTAAGCAGAATAAATATCCTTTTCCGTATTTATATGATCCAACTCAAGAAGTAGCTAAAGCTTATGATGCAGCTTGTACACCAGATTTTTATGTGTTTGATAAAGATTTAAAATCTACATACCATGGTAGATTAGATGCATCTAGACCAGGTAACGATATTGATTTAACTGGAGAAGATCTTGATCAAGCGATACAAGCGGTATTAAACAATAAACAACCATTACAACAACAGTTGCCATCTATGGGATGTAATATAAAATGGAAATAACGTAATTATAATTAATTACTTTATTTTTGTCAGATCTAACTATAATATTAAAATGAAACAAACAACAAATACAATATTAATGATTCGTCCAGTTAATTTTAGGATGAATGAACAAACTGCAATTAACAACTACTTTCAAGAAGAAATAGATTTAAAAAATGCTGAAATTAATGCTAAAGCTCAAGAAGAATTTGATGCATTTGTAGAAAAATTAAGAGCAGTTGGTGTAAATGTAATTGTAGAAAATGATGATGTAACATTAGATACTCCAGATTCTATATTTCCAAATAATTGGGTAAGTTTTCATGAAAATGGTGACGTAGCTTTATATCCTATGTTTGCTGAAAATAGAAGAAGAGAACGAAGAGAAGAAGTTATAAACCGATTAGAAAAAGAAGGGTTTACAATAAATAATATTGTAGATTATACTTCTGCCGAAGATGAAGGCGTTTTTTTAGAAGGAACAGGAAGTTTATTATTAGATAGAGTAAATAGAAAGGCTTATTGTGCATTGTCGCCAAGAGCAGACGAAAGTTTGTTTATAGAATTTTGTGAAGATTTTGAATTTACTCCAGTAGTATTTACAGCAAATCAAACCGTAGAAGGAAAGCGTTTACCAATTTACCACACAAATGTAATGATGTGTTTAGCCGAAACTTTTGCAGTAATTTGTCTAGATACTATAGATGATAAAAAAGAACGCAAAAATGTAGTAAAACATCTTGAACAAGATGGAAAACAAATTATAAAAATTACCGAAGCACAAATGCATCAATTTGCAGGAAACATGCTTCAAGTTAGAAGTGAAGATGATAAATTATATTTAGTAATGAGTCAATCTGCTCACGACAGTTTAACAACAGAACAAATTAAAAAGATAGAGGCACATTGCCCAATAGTTTCTAGTAGTTTAGAAACTATAGAGACTTGTGGTGGCGGAAGTGCGAGGTGTATGATGGCTGAGGTATTTCTACCGAAGGTGTAGTTCATGTCTCACCAGGATTCTCAACTTTATTTTTAGGCAGCTCTACATAAAAAGTGCTGCCTATTTTTGGTGTACTTTCAACCCAGATTTTACCATTATTAAGTTCGACTAATTCTTTACAAATAGTCAGTCCTAAACCAGTACCTTTTTCTTTTTGTGTTCCTCTAGTAGTAAAGGTATTGCTTCCAAAAAGTTTTTCTTGATCTTCTTTTTGTATGCCTACGCCAGTATCTGCAACGCTTAAAATAGCATTGCCATTACTAATTTGATTGGATATAGAAATGCTATCTCCTTTATCACAAAATTTAACAGCATTAGCAAGTATGTTTTGTATAACAATTTCTACCATACTTTTATCTGCATAAATAAAATCTCTTAAGGTATTATCTATTAGTTTAATGCCTTTAGCTTCAAGCTTTTGGTCAATTAATTTTACTTTATCAGCAAAAACCTCTTGTATGTCAAATAAACTAGGTTTAGGCTCTAAAGATTGCATTTGGGATTTAGACCAATTTAATAAGTTAAATAACAACAACGAGGCGTTATTAGCATTTTCACTTAATTCAGGTAATAAACTATGAAACTCGTCTTGGCTTAATTGACCATCTTTTAATAAATCTATAAAACCCTTTGTAGATGTTAAAGAGTCTTTTAAATCATGCGACACTATAGAAAACAGTTTGTCTTTTACTTTATTAATGTTTTCAAGGTGTTTACTTTGTTCTAAAATAGCTTCGTTTTGTAATTCTATTTTTTTGTTTTTAGCCTCTAATTCTCTAGTGTACTTTAATCTGTTATTTCGTTTTAAAGAGAATAAAACAAAGAAAGTTAAGACAACAGCAAATGCGGCTAATAAGGCATAAAAAATTAATTTAAAGCGGTCAAATTTGTCTTTGCTTACTGTGTTTACAGGTAATAGTTCTTGTTGTGTTGGAGTTAGTGTATCTACAACTTCTTCAATAGGTTCTTCAATAATTACAGGTAATACACTAGCCTTTTCTTTATCTAATTTATCTTTAAGTTTGTGATATTCTCTTTGCCAAACAAATGCATTTTCAAAATTACCTTTAGTAGAATCTAAGGTTTTCATTAATTTGTAATTATACATTAATGTTTGATCATCATTTTCAATTCTACCTAAATTTGCAGCTTCTAGTAATTGTTCTTCAGCAGTTTTTAATCTGTTTTGTAGCAAGTTTAATTCGCCTAAAGCATTTAATGCAATCGCCATTTCGCGATTTTTTTGAAGATTTCTATTAAGCTTAATAGCTTCTACAAGATATTTAGCAGAAGTTTTATAATCTTCTTTTTTTAGATAAGCATCACCTAAATAAGGTAATATTTGAGCTCTAAGTGTAACATTATCCATGTTCGCATAACCTAAAGCACTTTCATAATAACTAATAGCTTGTGTATAGTTATTTTTAATAACATAAATATCGGCTAAAGTTTTATTGGTTTCTATCAAACGATCTATGTTATTGGTTTGGTTATCTACATTTAGTCGTTTTAAATTGTAAGTTATGGCTTTGTCTAAATCTCCAGATTGTTGATAAGCGTTGGCTAGGCTCTTGTATATGCTAGATAACTCGTTATATTTCTGTCTTTTTTCAAGTTCGTTAATAGAAGACATTGCGTAAGCTAAACCTTCTTTATAATGTCCTTTTTCAATCTCTAAAACACCAAGATTACTATTTACTTTAGCAACAGATAAAGTGTCTTTAATGTCTGTAAATAGTAGTTTAGAGTTTTTGTACGTGTTAATGGCTTTGGTTGTATTGCCATTTTTTTGATAGATTTTTGCCTTATAAAAAATGATATCGGCAAGACCTTTTTTGTAGTTTATATCTCTAGCAAGTTTTTCACTTTGCTGTATAAATTGTAAGGCCTTACTAAAGTTATTATCTTTAAATAATAATTCGATAATTTTTACAGATGTGTTTACTTTAGAAGAGTCAGGATTTTGATAAGCTAATTGAATAGTAAGGCTGTCCAGCTTTTCGTTTTGAGAAAAACCGAAGTATCCAATTAATAGCACAAGAAATAGGACTAATAGTCTCTTCATTTAAATTTACACAGCGTTTTTTAAGTTCTAAATCCTTAGAAACGATACAACTAACGATTTAATACTAAAAAACTAAGTTGGTTTAGTTTAAAGAAGAAAATTTAGAGGGATTATTTACTTCTTAGCATAAAATTCACTAATTCCTTGCTTTAAACATAATTTTTAAGAGGTAATACCAAAAAATTAGACCAACGGTTATGCCTTTATTTTCAACCTAGTAAAAAGTGTTTTTATAGACACATTCGAGCGATATTTTACTTCATCTAATTTACCTGATAAAGCGTTAAAAAAATACTATCTTTGCGCTTTTAAAATAGCCAAAGCATGAGTTTACAACATACATTAACAGCAAAAATTAAAGATGCTGTATCTACTATTTATGATGCTAAATTAGAAACGGTAGAATTTCAAGCAACACGAAAAGAATTTCCAGGAGATATAACAGTTGTAGTATTTTCTATGTTACGCGTTGTTAAAGGTAATCCAGTGCAAATTGGAGAATCTATAGGTAATTATTTAGTAGAAAATGTAAACGAAGTCCAAGGTTTTAACGTTGTAAAAGGCTTTTTAAATTTAGAAATTAGCGCATCGTATTTTGTAGACTTTTTTAATACAATAAAAGATGAAACTACTTACGGTTTTAATAACGCTTTCGCGGAAAACGACGCCGTAATGGTAGAGTATTCTTCGCCTAACACAAATAAACCACTTCACTTAGGTCACATACGTAATAACCTTTTAGGGTATAGTGTTGCCGAAATTTTAAAAGCTTCTGGTAAAAAGGTTTATAAAACACAAATTATAAACGATAGAGGAATACACATTTGTAAAAGTATGTTAGCTTGGCAAAAGTTTGGAAACAACGAAACGCCAGAAACTACAGGCTTAAAAGGCGATAAGTTAGTCGGGAATTATTACGTTAAGTTTGATCAAGAGTATAAAAAAGAAATCGAAACTCTAAAAGCAGCAGGTAAAACAGAAGACGAAGCAAAAAAAGAAGCTCCAATTTTAGTTGAAGCTCAAGAGATGCTAAAAAAATGGGAAGCAGGAGATGAAGATGTAGTTGCTCTTTGGAGTAAAATGAATGGTTGGGTTTACGATGGTTTTGATGTAACCTATAAAAATCTTGGTGTAGACTTTGATAAATTATATTACGAAAGCAAAACTTATCTTTTAGGAAAAGAATTTGTTAGCGAAGGACTAAAATCTGGTGTATTTTATAAACGTGAAGATGGCTCTGTTTGGTGCGATTTAACCGAAGATGGTCTAGACGAGAAAATTGTACTTCGTGCAGATGGTACAGCAGTTTATATGACTCAAGACATTGGAACTGCAATACAACGTATAAAGGATTTTCCTGATGTTGGCGGTATGGTTTATACCGTTGGTAACGAGCAAGATTACCATTTTCAAGTTCTGTTTTTAATCCTTAAAAAATTAGGATTTGATTGGGCTAAAAACCTATACCATTTAAGTTACGGTATGGTAGATTTACCATCTGGAAAAATGAAAAGTCGTGAAGGTACAGTTGTAGATGCAGACGATTTAATTGCAGATATGGCAACTACCGCCAAAACAATTTCAGAAGAATTAGGAAAATTAGATGGTTATACTCAAGACGAAAAAGAAGAACTTTATAAAACTATCGGTCTTGGTGCATTAAAGTATTATATCTTAAAAGTAGATCCTAAAAAACGAATCCTTTTTGATCCTAAAGAGTCTATAGATTTCCAAGGAAATACTGGTCCGTTTATTCAATATACATATGCAAGAATTCAGTCTATACTTCGTAAATCTGATGTAGATACTTCAGTGAAACTAGATGCAAATGAAGTAGATTTACACGAAAAAGAACGCGAATTAATTAAACAACTACAATTATTTCCTGATACGGTACAACAAGCAGCAACGCAACATAGTCCTGCTTTAATTGCAAATTATACTTACGATTTAGTAAAAGCGTTTAACAGCTTTTATCAAAATGTATCTATTTTAGGTGCAGATACTAAAAACGAAATTATTTTTAGAGTTCAGTTATCTAATACTGTAGCAAAGACCATAAAAAATGCGTTTAGCTTGTTAGGTATTAATGTGCCTGAACGAATGTAAAATACATATAGAATAATAAAAAAACGCTTTCAATTATTGAAAGCGTTTTTTATTAAAAACTAATTCTTAAACTGGCGTTAGGTGTAATAGGTAAAGATGTATTATTAATTTCGATAACATTAGTGTTGTCATCTGGATTAACTTTGTAGTATCTATTAATAATGTTTTTCTGGTTAGTCACATTTCTTACACCAATTCTAATAGATGTTTTAACTGCATTAAACCAATTTGGCTGATAATTTAAAGAAGCATCTAATCTAAAAAATGAAGGAAGTTGTTGCGCATTTGGCGCATCGTAATTAACAAAAAAATCATTACCTGTTTGTACTGTAGGATTATCTTCAATAGGTTTAGTATATGGCAATCCACTATGCCAATTTGCTCCAACAGATAGTTCTAAATTATCTAAAACAGAATAATTACCAGCAACAGAAACAGAATGTCTTATATCTACATTATTAGGAAATGTTGACGGATTAAAACTTTCAAAATCATAATTATTCGTACTATATGTATAACTTATCCAAGCACTATATTGTTTTGCGGTTTTGTTAATTAAAAATTCAATTCCGTTAGCGGTATATGCTCCAGTTGCATTTATATATTGAAAGTTGTTGTGAAATCCTTGATTACTAGCAGTAATCCCGTTTACATGTTTATAAAAACCTGTAACATCTACATAAAAATTGTTTTGTTTGTAATTAATTCCAAACGTAGCTTGTTTACTAGTAGAAACTGGTAAACTACTGTTGTTGGCTAAAATCCAACGTCTATTTTCTACGCCTAAAAAATCGTCTTGAAAATCGACTATTTGTGTTGCCGATTGGTTTTTAAATTCACCTTCTAATTTTAAAGCAAATTTAGTAGACAGTTGCTGTCTAATATTTAATCTAGGTTCAATTAAAAGTTTATCAAACTTTTGAAAATAATTAGCTCTAACACCAAGTCTAAAATAGGTGTTGTTTTTATTAAATTCGGCTTCTGTAAAAGCAGCATGTTTTAATAAAACATCTTTTTTTGTACGCTCGTATGCTGGTGCATTAACTAAGGTTTGATTAAGGATTCCAATTTCATTAAACTCGTAGCCATTTAAAAGGTTTAGGTGGTTACTTAATTTGTAATTAGAAGTAAGTTTTATACCGGTTTCTAAAACCTCGTTAGCTTGTTGTAATAGTTGGTTGGTAGACTCACGTAAATCCGATGCATTTACATTATACTGACTGTAAAAAGCAGACAGTTTGGTGTTAAATTTGCTTGACCAATTGGCGTCCCAATTGGCGCCAAATCCTAAATTGTCTTGAGATAGAACACTAGATTTTCTATTACTTTGATTGTTATTATCTGTAATAGTTTCAGCATAATCTAAATTGTTTTTTATCCCAATAATATTGGCTCTAAATTTATGGTTACTATTTAAATCGAATAACAGTTTTGCCGAATAATCATAAAAGAAAAATTCTGAATTTGTCGAGCTGTTTTCAATATTTTGATTGGTATTAATATCACTGTCTTGAAAACTTCTGTTAAAATAATTGTTATAAGTTGGCGTTTTAAATGCATCTGTATATGCACGTCTACCAGAGATTAAAAGTTCTAGTTTTTTGGTAATAGGAATATTAAAAAACGCATCTGCGCTAATAAGGTTTGCACCAACATTTCCAGAAAATAGTCCTGACAATTCATCTTTTGTAAGCATGTTAATCGTACTAGAAACACCATCGCTATATTGGCTACTTGTACCATTTTTTGTAACAATAACTTTATTGGTTAAGTTAGGGTTATAAGCAGAAATTAATCCAAAAAAATGACCAGAATGGTACATTTTTATTCCGTCCCAAAGCATTAAGTTTTGGTCGTTTGTTCCACCACGAACGTTAATGTTAGCAATGCTTTCGTTACTACTTTCTATTCCAGGTAAGACTTGTATGGATTGTAAAACATCAGGCTCTGTTAATCCAGGTAATACACCAAAATTGGTAGTGCTTAAAATTAAGCTACCATCTTTTAATTTTTTTAATCCGTTGGTTAAAAATTTGGTGATTATTATTTGGTTTAAGGTTTCTGCACTTTCATCTAAATAAATTGGATTACAACCTTGTTGTTTTAATAACGCAAACGCTTTTAAAGATTGCGTTTTAAATCCTAAATAAGAGATGTTTATGCTATTTTCTTTATTGATGTTTTCTAAAATGAAATAACCATTTTCATCTGAAATTACTCCAGTGTTTTTACCAACAACACTAATGGTTGCTCCAAAAAGTGGTTGTTTGTCTTTAGCGTTAAAAATATAACCGCAAATGGTTTCTTTTTTTATTGAATTTGAAACAGTTACGTATCTATTATCTAAAGTTTTAAACTCTAAACTGGTATTAGAATTTAGGTAATCTATAGTTTGATTAAGATCTAATTCGGTTTTTGGTGTTGTTATTAAAACACCTTCTACATCTTGATTGGCATAAGAGAATTTTACATCAAATTTAGTTTCGGTAGCTTTTATAAAATCTATTAAAGCAATTGTGTTTTGTTGAGCAAAACACGTTAAACTAAATAAAAAAACTAAAATAGTTATGTATTTATTTCCCTTCATATTTATAAAAGGTTACTTTTTTACCATCTATTTTGTAGCTTATATTTAAAGGAATTGTAACAGCTTGTAATGCAATATTTTTATCCTTGTGCGTAAAAGCACCAGTAAACAACATGTTGGTATCTATGTTTTTATAATCTATGGTTATGTTATATTGAATTTCTAATTCTTTAATAACATTAGATAAAGGGACTTTTACAAAAGAAGATTCTGCATTGATCCAAGATGGCGCATTAGCATTAAAATCGTCTAAATTTTCTACAACACCATTTATAAGTCTAAAGGTTTTACCTGGTGTTAATTTTACAGTGTTGTTTTGGTTTGTCACTGCAACTAAACCTTCGTAACATTGGACTTCAAAATAATTGTCTCTTTGTTTTACATTAAATTGTGTTCCTAATACTTGAACTTTTCCAACATTTGTGTTAACAGTAAATTTTTGCCCTTTTTCTACTTTAAAATAAGCTTCACCTTTTAAATCTAAATTACGATTGTTATCCCAATTCTTTTTGTTGTAACTAAGTTTTGATTTTGCATTTAGTATGACTTCAGATTGGTCTGGTAATGTTAGATTTTGCGTTTGGGCTATATCAGTTTTATAGTCAACAGTATTATTAAAAAATATGAAATATGAGGCGCAAAGCATTATGGTTAGCATTGCTGCAACACGATAAATTAATTTATAATTTAATGCTCTAACTTTAGTGTCTTTCTTTTTAAGTTGTCGCGATTTAAATTGCGATAAAGCATTGTTTGCATCTACTTCTGGAGCATTTAGGTGTTTACTATAATGTTCAATTTTAAGTAAAGTGTCATCCAACGCTTTAGATTGCTTTAACGACTCTTCTTCAGATTTAGAAAGATCGTTATTAAACCATTTTAATATGTTGTTATTTTCTTCCATTTCAATTATAAGACAATTAACTGTTGTTTTACCCTACCTTTATATGTTTTCAATTTTTTCACGAAGTGTTTTTAACGCGCCAGACATACGTTTTTCAACTGCTTTTTGAGAAATATCTAATAGTTCTGCAATCTCACGATATTTTTTTCCTTCAATTCTATTTAATAAAAAAACTTCTCTTTGTGCATCGGTTAATAAAGCGATTGCTTGTTGTAGCTTTTGTTTAAACTGTTCTTCTTCTAATAAATATTCTGGGTTTTGATTGGTTTGATCAATATAAGGTGTTGCTTTAGCGTATTCTAAAACCACTTTTTCGTGTTTTACTTTATTTAAAAACAGATTATTTACTGTTGTAAAAAGATAGGTTTTTGCTTTTTCAAATTCAATTTTAGAACAATTTTCCCAAATTTTAGAAAATGCATCTTGCACAATATCTAAAGCATTATCACTATCGCCACATTTGTAGTAAGCAAAATTGCTAGCAGCTTGTATGTGTTTTAAATAGAAGGCATTAAACTGTGCATCTTCACAAAGATTACTAGTGTTTTTATCCATAAACTAAAATTAATTTGGAGCTAAAAATTAAAAAATTTAATTACAAAAGTAGGGTAAAATTATTTTGTGTTGTCTTAATTGTAAATAATCCAAAATCCAAACTTATGCAAACTAGCAGAATGATAAAAATTATAGAAGTATGTTTAATTATAGTATTGTTAACTACTGTAATCGCTTCATTTTATATTTTATTTGAAATAAATAATAACTTAAGGTAGGGTAAAATTATTTTAAGTTGTCTTACTTATAGAAACCCAAAAAATTGCTTTGAAAAAGAATTAAAAGAAAAAGAATTAGAAAAAAAGAAAAATAAACTTAAACAATTAAAACTATGAAAAATTTAAAATTAATTACAGCTTTTGCATTATTAGCACTATTCAGTTTTACATCTTGTCAAGATGAAATTGATACCGATAACGGAGAAAACCCTAATACAAACACAGCAGATTCTCAAACAGCATCTAACTTAGAGCGAGTATCTATGTACGATGGATCTTTTGACGATTTTTTAGATGGCGTTTCATGTTCGTCTATCTTATTACCAGTAACTGCAACTGTAAACGGGACGCAAGTAACAATTGTTAACGAAGCAGATTACCAACAAGTGATAGATATTATGGCACAATTTAATGACGATAGTGACGAGGTACAGTTGCAATTTCCTTTAACTATTCAATTAAATAATTATACAGAGCTTGTTGTGACTAGTCAATCTCAATACAATTTGGTAGCTCAAGCCTGTCAAGCTGTAGAGCAAATTGCAGAAGACGCCATCTCTTGTGTAGAAGTAAACTATCCAATTACAATTTTAAATTATAATTTAAATTTAGAACAAACTGGAAGCGTTGTGATAGAGTCTAACCAACAATTATATGCTTATATAAATAATTTAAGTGACGATACATTATTTGCTGTTAACTATCCAATAACAGCAACTATTTCTGGTGATACAGCAACTACAATTGCTAGCGATTTAGAATTACAAGTTCAAATTAACGACTGTTTAGGACTTGAAGGCGCGCAAGAAGAGGCTGAAGAAAACGCACAACAATTAGAGCAATTACTTGTAAATGGTGTGTATCAAATAGAATCTTTTGTAGATACTAGTGTTGATACAGCTTCAGATTATGCCGAGTTTACTATAGATTTTGCAAACGATATGACTTTAGTTGCAGAAAATATAATTAACGCAACTGTGCAAGACGTACAAGGAACATATCAAGTGACTTCGCAAACAGAAGTATATTTAGAGTTAAATTTTGCAGGAAATACTTCATTTTCTTTACTAAATCACCAATGGGAAGTTACAAGTTATAACAATACTAGTATTTCTTTACAAAGTACTACTAATGCTGCCATAACATTAGTTTTAACACAAATTTAGAAATATAAGTTGGTTAGTTAGTTAATTATTTTGGTATAATTAATGTACTTAAGAACTGCTGTCTATCAAGGCAGTAGTTCTTTTTAAAAACCCAAATCTTATTTAAAATGAAACACTATTTTTTAATACCAATCTTATTAGTAACTCTTTTATTGTCTTGCAGTAAAGAAGATTCTGCAGAAGCAAATCAAGAATTAACAGGTGTAACCGCTAATCAACAACCAACAGGTACATCCTCTAACCACTTACTTTCAGATGCTGTTTTTAGTAGCATGGTAGTAGAGTTAGTGTATGTAGAAGGTTTTAAACCAACACAAACTGCGATTAATAATTTTGTAAACTTTTTAGAAGAAAGAACTTATAAACCAAACGGAATTACTGTAGTAACTAGATCAATAGTTTCTCCAGGAATGTCGTCTTATACAACACAAGATATTATTGATATAGAAAACGCTAACAGAACTAAATATAACACCGAAGATCAAATTGCAGTTTGGGCATTTTTTGCAGATGGGCAGTCTGCTAACAATACCGCAAACGGTGTTGTGTTAGGAACAGCGTATCGTAATACATCTTTTGTTATTTATGAAGAAACCTTGCATAGCTACAGCGATAGTGCTTTTGAAGCCAACAGAGATGTTTTAGAAACTACGGTTATCACACATGAATTTGGTCATATTTTAGGATTAACAAATTTAGGTGCAGCAATGCAAACCAATCACGAGGATACAGAGCATCCTAAACATTGTAATGATGAAGATTGCTTAATGTATTGGTCTGCCGAAACTGGATCGGGAATGGAAAATTTAATTGGTGTAAGTACAGCACCACAATTAGACAGCCAATGTATTGCAGATTTGCAAGCTAACGGCGGAAAATAATTAATAACAAACTAAAAAAGATAAAAATGAAAAATTTACTATTAACAATAGCATTAGTTTTTGGTGTAATATTTACATCAAATGCTCAAGATACAGATACAAAAAGTAAATCTACTGCAGGTATAAAAGGAGGATATAATTTAGCTGCTGTAAGTTATGATGGCGAAGGAGAAACAGGACAAAGAAGCGGATTTCATGTTGGTGTATTTGGCGAGTCTTATTTATCAAATGTAGTAGCACTTCAATTAGAGTTGCTTTACTCGCAACAAGGTTATCAATTAGAAAATAACAATAGCACGTTTACACAAAAGCTTAACTATATAAACATGCCTTTAGTATTAAAGATTTATCCGGTTTCTAATTTTTATTTAGAAGCTGGTCCACAATTAGGCTTTGCAATTTCGCATAAAGAGACTTACGACAGTAATTTTAATTTATTTGATACAGAGCAAGAGTTTGATCCTAATAATATAGATTATGGCGCTAATTTTGGTGCCGGAATTAAAACAGATTCAGGTGTTAGTTTAGGCGTGCGTTATCACTTAGGTTTAGGAGATATTTATGACGATGGCGAACCAAAAAACCGTGTTTGGCAATTCTCAGTAGCTTTCGGTTTTTAATCACTGAGGAAAAAAGGGAAAAGAAAAACCGCTTTGTAAAAAGCGGTTTTTTGATTTTATACAGTTTGTACAACGTCATCAAGATTTAATCTTGATTTAGGTTTTTTACTAGGTTGATTAAAATCCTCTTCATCTCTATAGCCTATAGCCACAGCAACTAAGGTTGCTTGATCTTTAAAGTTTAAAATAGTATCGTAATCTTTTGGATTAATACCTTCCATTGGTGTAGAGTCAATTCCCATAGCAGCACAAGCGCTTAATAAAACACCTAAGGATAAATACACTTGTTTGTCAAACCAAGATTTAATTTGATCTTCCGGTAAAGGTTTTATAAATTCTTTATAATATTTAACAGCTCCTTCTGGTAAAGCATCTTCAATTTGTTGTTCAAAAGTATTTAGATTATCAATTCTACTCAGTACAACTACTGTATCACAATTGATAACTTTTTCGGTGTTTATCCATGATACTTTAGATAATTTTTCTTTTGTGTTTTGGTCAGACACAAAAGTAAATTTCCATGGTTGACTATTTATAGAAGAAGGACTAAGTTGTAGTATTTGCTTTAGTTCTTCTATTTTTTGTGTTTCAATTTTTTTTGAAGCATCATACATTTTGGTCGTATAACGCTCTTGCATTGCGGTTAAAAAACTCATATTTAATATTATTTCATTTATACTATAAAAATTATAGTAGCAAAAATAAGTATAGTTTTTTATCTTTGCAATAACGGTCAAAAAGTATAGTAGTATTTTTAAAATGTCTAAAAAAGGAAAACACGTGTTTAATGGTAAAGAATATCCTTGTTGCGCAAGTCTTACAATGGGCGTAATTGGCGGTAAATGGAAAACCGTAATCTTATACCATTTAAAAGATGAAGCAAAACGTTACAGCCAATTAAGAAAAGAAATGCCTGCTGTTACCGAAAGAACTTTAAGTCTACAACTAAAAACTTTGGAAGACGATGGTATTGTAAAGCGAAAGGTATACACAACAAAACCGCCTTTAAAAGTAGAGTATTCTTTAACTAAACTAGGTGAAACTTTAATTCCTTTAATTATTTCTATTGCAGAATGGGGCGAAACAGCTTCAAAAACTTAATGGGTTAGATAGAAGTTCTATGTCATTTTAATTTCTTTTTATAAGCGCAAAATTTTACATTTGTAGCGATGCAGCATACCATATCTAATTACATTCCTGAAGCTTCAGTAGCAAAAGTATTACAGCTTTTAGATCAGGATAATCTAACGGTTTTAGTAAAAAAAGAGCGTAAAACACGTCATGGTGATTACCGTAAATTACCTAATGGTAAGCATCAAATTACTGTAAATGGAAGCTTAAATAAATATCGGTTTTTAATCACTTTAATTCACGAAATTGCGCATCTTGAAGCCTATAAAAATTTTGGAAAATTTATTAAACCGCATGGAAAAGAGTGGAAAGCAACATTTCAACATTTAATGTTACCATTTTTAAATCCAGAAGTTTTTCCGCTGCAATTATTACCAATGTTGGCAAAACATTTTAAAAACCCAAAAGCGTCTAGCGATACAGACGTGCATTTAGCCTATGCTTTAAAGCAATTTGACGTCAATACCAATAAAACTTATATATTTGAAGTACCTTTAAATAGCATCTTTAAAATCTATAACGGTAAAGTGTTTAAAAAAGGTAAAAAACGTCGTACACGTTACGAGTGTGTTGAGGTAGCAACAGGTAGACTATACTTGTTTAATGCCAATGCAGAAGTAACGCCTATAGACAATTAAATAACAATACATGCAAAACAAAAACTATTACGCGATATTAATGGCTGGCGGCGTTGGATCTAGATTTTGGCCAGTAAGTACAGAGAGTTTTCCTAAACAATTTCATGATATGTTGGGAACAGGCGATACTTTAATACAAAAGACGTTTCAGCGATTAAATAAATTAATTCCAACCGAAAATATTTTCATTTTAACTAATGAAAAATATAATGATCTTGTTTTACAGCAATTACCAGATGTAAAACCAGAACAGGTTGTTTTAGAACCAGCAATGCGTAATACAGCACCATGTATTTTATATGCATCTTTAAAAATTCAAAAAGAAAATCCAGATGCAGTTATGATTGTAGCGCCAAGTGATCATTGGATTGAAGACGAAGCTGCATTTACGCAAAATGTCCAGCAAGCCTTTCAGTTTTGTGAACAAAACGATGCGTTAATGACATTAGGTATTAAACCAACGTTTCCTAACACAGGTTATGGTTATATAGAATGTGGTAACGCTTCCGCAGAAAATATTAGCAACGTGATTCAATTTAGAGAAAAACCTGATTACGATATTGCTAAACAGTTTTTAGCTCAAGGCAATTTTTTATGGAATGCAGGTATTTTTATGTGGAGCGCAACTGCTGTGATAAAAGCATTTAAAACCAATCAACCTGAATTATTTGAGCATTTTTACAAAGGAATAGAAACTTACAATACAAGTGCTGAAGAAGAATTTATAGAAGAAAATTACGCTAAAGCGGAAAATATTTCGGTAGATTATGCTATCATGGAATCGTCTAAAAATGTATTTGTAATTCCTGCAACTTTTGACTGGAATGATCTAGGAACTTGGGGAAGTTTATATGATAAATTAGACAAAGATTCAAGTCAAAATGCAATTGTAAATGCCAAAACATTAACGCAAGACGCTACAGGAAATATGATTAGAACTACAAAAGATAAAGTTGTAGTTGTAGATGGATTAAAAGATTATATAATTGTTGATAAAGACGAAGTTTTGCTTATCTTTCCTAAAGAAAAAGAACAAGACATTAAAAAAGTACTTCAAAGTGTAAAAACTAAATTTGGAGAACATTACGGTTAATTTTAATTAATGAGTACAACAAACAATCCTAACGAAAATAAGTTTAACTTCTCTGAAGAAGACAAACAACAAGAAGCTGTAGAGCAAAAAAAGGAAGCGGTAAAAAAAGATGCCGAAGGTTTATTTAAAAGTATAAAAACCTTTTTAAATGAGCTTTTAGACTTTAGAGAGGATACAGATCGTGATGCTACTATAGAAGCTATAAAAAATGATATACCTTTTAAAGGCGCAACAGCATGGATTTTAATATGTTCTATCTTTGTTGCATCTATAGGATTAAATGCAAATAGTACAGCAGTAGTTATTGGAGCCATGTTAATTTCTCCTTTAATGGGACCAATTTTAGGAGTTGGGTTATCTATTGCAATTAACGATATTGATACATTAAGACGATCTTTAATCAACTTAGCAATAATGATTGTGTTAAGTTTATTAACTGCATTTTTGTTTTTTAGATTTTTCCCTTTAAGCGAAGACACATCCGAGCTTTTAGGACGAGTACAACCAGATATTCGTGATGTATTAATTGCCTTTTTTGGTGGATTAGCCTTAATTATTGCGCGTACCAAACGTGGTACAATTGCATCTGTAATATTTGGTGTAGCAATTGCAACTGCTTTAATGCCACCTTTATGTACAGCTGGTTATGGATTAGCAAAAGCCAATTGGAAGTACTTTGGTCAAGCCATGTACTTATTTACAATTAACACTATTTTTATAGCATTAGCTACGTTTTTAGTACTTAAGATTTTGCGTTTTCCTATGCTTAAATATGCTAATTCCGCTAAGAGAAAACGTATTGCTAGAGTCGCATCTTTAGTAGCAATTATTGTCATGATTCCTGCGGTATTTACGTTTTTAAGTGTTTTAAAAGAAAGTCAGTTTACAATAGATGCGAAGGACTTTGTTAATAATGAGCTTAAAGCTTTACCAAATTCTAATTACATTAAAAAATACGCCACTATTAATTATAGTGAAAATGGCGATTCTAATATAGAGTTAACCACTTTTGGAACAGATGTGATTTCTGACGAAACTAAAAATGTATTAGAGCAAAGATTGCAGTCTTATCGTTTTTTAAAGAATACTAAACTATTAATTAATCAAACTAAAAACAGACAAATTAATAATTTAGATTATATGGAAGAATTGCGTACACGCGACTCTTTAGACTTGTTAACGCAACAACAAAAAATAGCTATTTTAGAAGATAAGGTTAGAGAATTATCTGTGTTAGAAAAAGATCAAATTCCGTTTAAATCCTTAACAGAAGAGATTCATATTAATTATGAAACAGTAGATGAGGTATCTTATTCCAAAGTCATTACAAGTAACTTTAAAACTATAGACACATTACCAGTTTTTTCAATAAAATGGAATGATTCTTTAATTGATCAGCAGCAAATTGCTAATGAAAAGGACAAACTTTACAAGTGGTTAAAGTTTAAACTTAAAACGGACACTTTAGTAGTGACTCAAAAACGATAATTAATTAAGTAAGTAAAGCTAGAACTATCCGCGTTCTTCAATATACATCTGTCTAACTTTTTTAAACAACTCTGAAGAGTAAACAAAATCGGTTACAGCTTCATTGTCTGTTTTAAAAATGTCGTATCTAGAACCTTCCCATTCTTTATAACCATTTTTAAGAAAGACAATCTTTTCGCCAATTTGCATTACCGAGTTCATATCGTGCGAATTGATTACGGTTGTGATTTGATATTCTTCGGTGATTTCTTTTATTAAATCATCAATAACTATAGAAGTCTTTGGGTCTAATCCAGAGTTAGGTTCGTCACAAAAAAGATACTTAGGTTTGTTAACAATTGCACGCGCAATTGCTACACGTTTTTGCATTCCTCCAGAAGCTTCACTTGGCATTTTTTTATGAGCATCTGCTAAATTAACACGTTTTAAAACAAAGTCTACTCGATCTTGCATTTCACTTTTACTTTGTTTTGTAAACATTTTAAGAGGAAACATTACGTTCTCTTCAATAGTCATAGAATCAAACAAAGCACTACCTTGAAATACCATTCCTATTTGTGCTCTAATATTTCTTTTTTGATCTTCGCTTAATTTAGCAAATACATTTCCGTCGTAGGCGATGCTTCCTTCTTCATAATTAAAAATTCCTAATAAGCACTTTAAAAATACAGTTTTTCCAGATCCACTTTGCCCAATAATAAGGTTTGTTTTACCTTTTTCAAAAGTAGTAGTGATACCTTTTAATATATGGGCATCACCAAAAGACTTATGTAAATTTTTTACTTCAATCATTGGCTTAAAAGTAGTTGGGTTAATAAATAGTTTAATACAATTATTACAACACTTGTCCATACAAAAGATGTTGTACTTGCTTTACCTACTTCTAATGCGCCACCACGCATATAATAACCTTGATAAGAAGGAATTGTTGCTAGAATAAAAGCAAAAATTAGAGTCTTTATAAAAGCATATGCAATATGAAAAGGCGTAAAATCTAATTGTAAACCTTCTATGTAATCGCCCATGCTGGCATAACCACCATAAACACAAGCTGCTAATCCGCCAAGAATACCTAAAAACATAGAGATTGAAATAACAAATGGGTATAATGTTAAAGCAATAAATTTAGGGAATACTAAATAATTTAGACTGTTAATTCCCATAACTTCTAATGCGTCTATTTGCTCTGTAACACGCATAGTTCCTATGCTTGAAGTAATAAAAGAACCAACTTTTCCAGCCATAATTATAGACATAAAAGTTGGCGCAAATTCTAAAATAATAGATTGTCTAGTTGCAAATCCAACAAGATTTTTAGGGATTAAAGGATTGTCTATATTTAATGCAGTTTGTATGGTGACAACGCCACCAACAAAAAATGAAATAAAGGCAACAATACCTAAAGATCCAATAATTAAATCGTCAATGTCTTTTAGTATTAATTGTTTCATAACCGACCATTTGGTTGGTTTTCTAAACATTTCTACTATCATTAACGTATATGTGCCTAAATAGTGTAGGTAATTCATATCAATTTTATTACTGCTAAAATATAAAATTCTTGTAGGTATTTAACGTTAATTTCAAATTAGATGTCATAAAATCTGTATTTTTGGGCTTTAAAATTAAATATACATGAGAGCAATACTTTCTGTTTGCATAATCTTTTTAATACTAGCTTGTCAATCTCAAAAACAAGTAGTCACTTCTAACACAAATAATGTAACAACAACCGATTTGGATAAGCCTAAATTAGTTGTTGGAATAGTTGTAGATCAAATGCGATATGAATACCTAACAAGGTTTGAAAATAAATATGGTAATGGAGGATTTAAGCGTTTAATTAACAATGGTTTTAATTGTAAAAACAATCATTTTAATTATGTGCCTACTTATACTGGTCCAGGACACGCATCTGTTTTTACAGGAGCTACACCAAAAACACATGGAGTAATTGCTAATAATTGGTACGATAAGTATAGTGATTCTTTTGTGTATTGTGCTGGAGATACAACGGTACAATCTGTAGGAACACTTGATAAGGCAGGACAAATGTCTCCGCATAGAATGAAAACAACCACTTTTGCAGACGAAAACAGATTGTTTACTCAAATGAAAGGAAAAACCATTGGAATTTCTATTAAAGATAGAGGCGCAATTTTACCTGCTGGACATAGTGCAAATGCTGCATATTGGTTTCATGGTAAAGACGAAGGTCAATTTATTTCTAGTACTTATTACTTTGATCAATTACCACAATGGGTTAAAACCTATAACGCAACAAATCCTGCAGAAAAATATTTAAAAGATTGGAATACCTTATATGATATTTCTACTTATACCGAAAGTGGAAGTGATTTAAATGATTTTGAAGGCGGATTTTATGGAAAAGAAACCGCAACTTTTCCTTATGATTTAAAAACTTTAAGTGCTTCAAATAGAGGTTATGATATTTTAAAATCTACACCTTACGGAAATAGTCTTGTAACCGAATTTTCTATAGCTGCTTTAAAAGGCGAATTATTAGGTCAAGACAATTATACAGATGTATTAACTGTAAGTTATTCTAGTACAGATTACGTTGGACACAATTTTGGTGTTAATAGTAAAGAAATTGAAGACACTTACATTAGATTAGATTTAGAAATAGAGCAGTTGCTTTATGCTTTAGACAAGCAAGTAGGCTCAGGAAATTATACGGTTTTTCTAACTGCAGATCACGGCGCTGTTAATGTGCCAGCATATTTAAAAAGTGTAAAAATACCAGCTGGATACTTTAATGGTAAAGATTTTAAAGCTTATTTAGATACCTTAGAAGTAGAAGGACATAAGTTGTCTAATTGGATTAAAAATATTAGTAATCAGCAAATATTTTTAGATCATGATAAGATTGCTAGTTTAAATTTAGATTTAACTCTTGTTCAAAACCGTATTGTAAATCACATTATAAATTATCCTGGAGTAGATAAAGCTTATACAGCTACAACTATGGCTACTACACAATTTAATAATGGGATAGAAGTATTATTACAAAATGGATTTAACCAAAAACGTTCTGGAGATGTATTGTTTGTTTTAGATCCTGCAGTAATCCAATACAGTCATACAGGATCTACACATGGTTCTCCTTTAAATTATGATACTCATGTGCCGTTATTATTTTATGGTAACGGAATATTAAATGGAAGTACTAACGATTATACAACAATTCCAGATATAGCACCAACCATATCGGCACTTTTAGGTATTACTTTTCCTAATGGAGCAACAGGAAAACCATTAAGTTATCTATTGGTAGACTAAAGGATTAAAAACGTTTTTTTAATTGATTTTCTGTTGTGAAAATCATCCAAAATAATGATAAGCCTATTAATAATAGGCTTACATATAATTGTAGTTGATTATCAAGTGAAATAATTGATATTATTAAACCTATTAAAGTAAGTAGTACACCAGAAATAATCATTTTTTTAGAAGAAAACTTTTGCGCAAAATCCCAAGATTCTTGATTTTTCATAGATCTAATGGTTCTATAGCCATAAATTAAATTAATTTCTTTTGGCGGAAAATAGAATAATATTGCACCAACAATAGAGAAAACAACACCACATAATATACAAGGATTTAATAAGGTGTTTAGATCTATCATTATTATTTTCTATATAAGAAGTAGTTATTTACTAATTCAATGTATTTTTCTTTTGCCTCTTCTGGAGTTATATTTTTTATCTGAAATAAGGCATTTGTTTTAAAGGCATTAATTATTTGCTTTCTACTATTAGGTCTGCCATAATCGTTTGTGGCTTTTTTATAGTAGGCGTAAAGCCTAAGAAGAAAATCTGCAGGAAAAGGTTCTGTATGATTGTTAATACAATCTACAGCGTCTTCAAACTTCTTATTTAATGCTTCAGGAGTCATTAGTGTTTAAATTTCGGCAATAATACTTTCGCCTCCTTTAACTTTTTGATTTAATGTAACTTTAATATTAGTGTCTAAAGGTAAAAATAAATCTACTCTAGAGCCAAATTTTATAAATCCAGAATCTGTACCTTGTACAGCATCATCATCTTGTTTAGCATAGTTAACAATTCGCTTTGCTAATGCACCTGCAATTTGTCTGTATAAAACTTTACCGTAAATAGGATTTTCTACAACTACGGTTGTGCGCTCGTTTTCTGTACTAGCTTTAGGATGCCATGCCACTAGATATTTACCAGGATGATATTTACTAAATGCCACTTTACCACTAATTGGATATCTTGTCACATGTACATTTATAGGAGACATAAATACACTTACTTGTAATCTCTTTTCTTTAAAATATTCTGGTTCATAAACTTCTTCTATAACCACAACTTTTCCATCTACAGGAGATACAACAGTATTGTCATTAAGTACTGTGTTTCTTTTTGGGTTTCTAAAAAATTGAAGAATTAAAAATAAAATAACAAATAGCGCAAAAAATATCACGTATTTAAGCCATAATGCAACAACAAATTTGTCTGCTAAGACTGCAGAAATTGCAATAAATAAAAATGTAATTGCAATAATTTTATATCCTTCTTTATGAAACATAATTTAAAATTCTTAAGAATAAATAAATAAATGGTGCTGCAAAAATTATACTGTCAAACCGATCTAATAATCCACCATGACCAGGCATAATAACACCGCTATCTTTAACATTTGCTTGTCTTTTAATTTTAGATTCTATAAGATCGCCTATAGTACCCATAACGCTTACAATTATACTTAAAATAAGCCAACTTGTAAATGTTAATTCGTTATTTGTAAAAATAAAAATAAAATAGCTAGCAACTGTGGCAAAAAATAATCCACCTAAAAATCCTTCAACTGTTTTCTTAGGAGAAATACTTGGAAACAATTTTTGTTTACCAAAATTTTTACCAACTAAATAAGCAAAGGTATCATTAACCCAAACTAAAATAAATGCACCTAAGACAAGTACAGGATTAAACTCTTTACCATGTCTTCCTATTAAAACTAAAAATATAAAACCACTTGCAAGGTAAAAAGTGGTTATAATGTACCTTTTTGAACTAAATAACGGAATTCTTTTTTCTGAAAAAAGATCTTTAATCAGTAATAGTTGAACAAAAATAGTAAGGACTTGAAGTATTTGAGTTGCTTCTGTTAATCCTTTTTGAGAATTCATAACAAATTGCCAATACCCGAATACAAAATACATAATAGTGAATATAATGTAAGGGTAATAGCTTTTAAGTTGAATAAGTTTACAAAACTCTGCCATGCATATCATTCCAAAAATATAGAATAATACAACAAACGCATGTTGATTAAACAACGACAGTATTAGTAACGTTATATATAAAAGCCCAGATAATCCTCTGGTTAGTGTTTCGCTCATAAAACTATAGGTCTTCTAACAGCAACAAATATAAGTTTTTTGAACTGCTTCCGTAGGATAAAAAGTCTTTTTCCTCTTGAAGTTTAAAATGTTTTATTGTAGTAATGTTTGTAGGTATCTTATTAGGATTCTTACTTTTAATTTCCCTTAATCCTTCACTAATGTTAGGTACAATTTGACTAGTTGTAGCGTAAACAATAACGTTGTTAGGAAATTCGTTTAATTTTTTTTCGGCTAATTGATTAGAGCTAACAAGTAAGGATCCATCGTTTGCAATTAAATTTTCACAAGTTGTAATAAAATAAGTGCATTGTGATAGTGAACTGCCTACATTAAGTTGAGAGCTTTTAAACTTATCTTCTAAATTTTTATCGTAGAAAAATACCTTATCGTCTTCCCAGTTATTTTCTAGTATAATATTGTTCAAGTTGTCGTACACTTCGTCTAAAGAATCGCAATACAAAAACTTACCACCATTTTTTTTGAAGTTTATTGTAAAACTTTCATCTATTGGTAGTTCCTCTTTTGGCATGTATTTGCCTCTTTCGGTGGATTTTATATCTTCTTTATTCTTTTCAGATTTAGAACTAAATAACTTTCTAAAAAGACTCATTTAAATAATGCTATAATCAATTCTTAAATTCAAGATTATCAAATATAAAAAAAACTTAGACTATCTTAATGGATAATCTAAGTTTTTGTTCTTAAATTGATATTTCTCTATCCAGTTATTCTTCTTCTTCCTTTATTTGATCTGTAAGATGAACTTCTTTTTTAAAGTTTCTTTCTCCAAAAATCTTTTCTAAGTTGTCTTTGAAAATAACTTCTTTTTCTAATAACACTTCAGCTAATTCGGTTAATTTATCTTTATTTTCTTCAAGTAGTTGAATTGCTCTTGCGTATTGTTTTTCTATAATATCAGAGATTTCTTTATCTATAAGCTCTGCAGTTTGTTCACTGTATGGTTTAGAGAAACCATATTCATTTTGTCCTGAAGAATCGTAGTATGTTAAATTACCTACTTTATCACTTAAACCATAAACAGTAACCATTGCTCTAGCTTGTTTTGTTACTTTTTCTAAATCGCTTAATGCTCCTGTAGATATTTTATTAAAAATTACTTTTTCTGCAGCACGACCACCTAAAGCAGCACACATTTCGTCTAGCATTTGTTCTGGTCTAACAATAAGTCTTTCTTCTGGTAAATACCAAGCAGCACCTAAAGATCTTCCACGAGGTACAATGGTTACTTTTACTAACGGAGCAGCATGCTCCAACATCCAACTTACAGTTGCGTGACCAGCTTCATGAAAAGCAATAGCACGTTTTTCTTCTGGAGTAACGATTTTATTTTTCTTTTCTAATCCACCAATTATTCTGTCTACAGCATCCAAAAAGTCTTGTTTATCAACAGCCTTTTTATTATTTCTTGCAGCTATTAAAGCGGCTTCGTTACAAACGTTTGCAATATCTGCTCCAGAAAAACCTGGTGTTTGTTTAGATAAAAAGTCAAGGTCTAAGCCTTCTGCTTTTTTAAGAGGTCTTAAGTGAACTTCAAATATTTCTTTACGTTCTCTTACGTCTGGTAGATCTACAAATATTTGTCTATCAAAACGTCCAGCACGCATTAACGCTTTATCTAAAATATCTGCACGGTTGGTTGCTGCAAGTACAATTACGTTTGTATTTGTGCCAAAACCATCCATTTCTGTTAGTAATTGGTTAAGTGTATTTTCACGCTCGTCGTTACTTCCTGACATTGCGTTTTTACCTCTTGCACGACCAATAGCATCTATTTCATCAATAAATATAATTGAAGGCGATTTTTCTTTTGCCTGCTTAAATAAGTCACGAACACGAGATGCACCAACACCAACAAACATTTCTACAAAGTCTGATCCTGATAAAGAGAAAAAAGGTACTTTAGCTTCTCCAGCAACTGCTTTTGCTAATAATGTTTTTCCTGTTCCTGGAGGACCAACTAATAATGCTCCTTTAGGTATTTTACCTCCTAAAGAGGTGTATTTTTCTGGGTTTTTTAGGAAGTCTACAATTTCTTGTACTTCTTCTTTAGCACCTTCTAAACCAGCTACATCTTTAAACGATGTTTTAACATCGGTTTTTTCGTCAAATAATTTTGCTTTAGATTTTCCTATGTTAAAAATCTGTCCGCCAGCGCCGCCACCAGCTCCAGAAGACATACGTCTCATAATAAAAATCCATACACCAATTAATAATATAAAAGGTAGTAGGCTAAATAGTAACTCGCCCCAAGCGTTAGTTTCTGTTTTAAATTCTACCGTTGTGGTTACATTATTTGCCTTTTTAATTTGGTCTAATTCTTTTTCAAAATTTTGTAAGTCACCAAATTCAAAAGAATAGTTTGGTACGTTTTGAGAATCACCAAATAAAGACGTTGGTTTAGATTTTTTATGTTCTTCTTTTTCTTGAGCTTCTTTAGTAAGATATACTTTAGCAACTCTTGTATTTTTTATGATGTCTACTTTTTTAACGTCACCGTTTTTTAAATACTCGAAAAATTGAGCAGGAGATGTTTTGTTAGCACTGTTTAAAGAGTCGCTACCAAAAAATTGTAATCCAATAAAAAATACGAATAAACCAGCATAAATCCAGTACGGATTAAACTTTGGTTTTTTTGGAGGGATAGCTTTTTTGTTGTTATTATTTGCCATGTAAAGTGATTAATAATTAGTTTGTATAGCAGTTACTTTGGCGTCTCCCCAAAGACTTTCTATATCGTAATATTCTCTTATGTGTTTTTGAAATACGTGAACAACAACGTTAACGTAATCTATTAAAACCCATTCGGCATTATCTTCACCTTCGACATGCCAAGGTTTGTCCTGTAGAGTTTTGCTTACTTTTTTTTGAATGGAATTAACTATGGCGTTAACTTGTGTGTTAGATGTACCTTCACAAATAACAAAATAGTCACATACAGTGTTTTCTATTTCTCTAAGATCTAGAATATTTATTTCTTTTCCTTTTACATCTTCAATACCGCTTATGATAGAAGTGATAAGCAGATCTGAGTTAGATTCTTTTTTCGCCATTAATAAGATTTAATTTGTGCAAAGTTATTATTTTTAAGTTCTTTATACTCTAAAAAAATCATAAGATTTTACAATACGAAGATAACTATTTAATATGCGTATAATCAAACTTAATGCCACCGATTCTACAAATTTATTTTTACGTAGTTTATCTTTAGATACAACTTTAACAGATTTTACTGTTGTTGTAGCAAAACACCAAACTAATGGTCGCGGTCAAATGGGAACTGTTTGGAATACGCAAGATGCTAAAAACCTTACCTTTAGTGTGTTTAAGCGTTTTGATAGTTTTAACTTAAATCTGCAATTTGCTATAAGTATGATTGTAAGTTTATCTGTGGTTAGTGCGTTAAATAAACTTAATATTCCTAAAGTAAGAATAAAGTGGCCAAACGACATTTTGTCAGCTAACAATAAAATTTGTGGTATTTTAATTGAAAATATTATTAAACAAACAGATGTAGCTGGTAGTATAATTGGCATTGGGTTAAATGTAAATCAAACAGATTTTAAAGATTTACCACAAGCATCTTCTTTACAAAACATAATAGGAAAACATTTTGACTTGGATGAAGTGTTACATCTAATTATAGAACAACTAAAGTTTTATTTTGAATTATTTGATCAATCTGGATTTGATAATTTAAAAGCTTTATATCAATCACAATTGTTTAGAAAAGATAAACCTTCTACATTTTCTAATGAAGAAGGTTTATTTACAGGTATAATTAAAGGAGTTACTAAAGAAGGACTTTTAAAAGTCCAAATAGAAGACCTAATTATAAAGTATTTTGATTTAAAAGCTGTTAAGCTACTGTACTAATCGCAGTTGGCATATTAGTGGCTAACGTTTCTATAAATTTATTGATAGGTCCTTTTATCATCATAGCCATCATAGCATTAAATTGTCCTTCAAACACTAATTGCACTTCGCTAGTGTTTTCATCAATTTCAGAGATATTGCCAATCAAAGAAAAGTCTATTTTTCCGCCAGCAGCACCTAATACTATTTGATTTGGTGGCGTTGTTTCTTTTTTCTTAAGAACAATTTCTGGCATTCCTTTTAAAGCAAATAAAAATTTATCTTCTCCTAAAATTTCAAATTTACTAATGTTTTCTGGCATTAAAGATTTGAAGTTTTTTACATCACTTAAAAATTCAAATGTATTTTGAGCAGACTTATTTACGCTTACTTTTGGGGATTCTAATTTCATAGTATATTTTTATTTGTTCTATTATTTAATATCAATTTGCGTTCCAAACACTTGGATTTGCATTCCATTTACTTAAAGTTTCAATTTCAGCCTCAGTGATATAGTTAGTCGCTGCAGCTTCCTCTAGCAAATGTTGGTAGTTACTTAATGTGTGTAAGGTGATATGTTCTTTTTCGAAGTTGTTTTTTGCAACTTCAAATCCATAAGAAAAAATTGCAATCATACCTTTTACGTTTAAGTTAGCATCTTTTAAAGCTTTAACAGCATTTAAACTGCTTTTTCCTGTGCTAATTAGGTCTTCAATAACTACTACGTTTTGTCCACTTTCTACATAACCTTCAATTTGGTTTTGTCTTCCGTGTGATTTAGCTTCTGGTCTTACATAAATAAAAGGAACACCTAAATATTCTGCAACTAGCATTCCTATTCCAATAGCGCCTGTTGCAACACCAGCAATAACATCTGGTTTGCCATAGTGAGACTCTAAAAATTTAGCCATTTCTTCTCTAACATAATTTCTTACAGGAGGAAAAGATAGGATTATACGGTTATCACAATAAATTGGAGATTTCCATCCTGATGCCCAGGTAAATGGTTGTTGTGGTTGTAGTTTAATAGCGTTTACTTGTAGTAAAACTTTTGCGGTTTGCCTAGCAATATGTTTGTCGATTATCATGGCAACAAAATTACATATTAAAATTTTTGTATTAAAAATAACTTTAAAATAAAATTTGAAATTACTTTAGTTTTTTATTTTTACCAATAAATTAGCCTATATACTATGCAATGCATTTATGTAAATAACAAACCAATTTATTTAACAACTGTTGTTGAAAAAGAAACCGATTTTAAAAATTTTTTATTGAAAGATGTTGATTTAAACGTTGTTTTAAAAACATTAAGTAAGAAAAAAATAAATGCGGTTAGATTAATTGGTCATTCTGAAGATAAATTGCTTAAAACTTTTAAGAAAAAATTACCTAATGTTATTGCTGGCGGCGGAAAAGTATATAATTCAAACAATAAAATATTGTTTATATACAGAAACGATAAATGGGATTTGCCAAAAGGAAAAGCTGAAAAAAAAGAACAAATCCAAGACACTGCAATGCGTGAAGTAGAGGAAGAAACAGGTGTAGGAAATCTAAAAATTACCGAAACTCTTCCAGTAACTTACCATATATACAAACGTAATGGTAAGCATAAGCTAAAAATTACCCATTGGTTTAAAATGCAAACTACTTTTGATGGTCCATTAGAACCACAAATTAATGAAGGCATTACTAAAGTAGATTGGCTAGATGATGCTCAAGCTAAAGATGCATTATCAAATTCTTACGCCAATATAAAATTACTTTTTTAAGATTATTACATTACATCAATTTTCTAGGATGTTATTGGTCGTTTAAATTTACTTTTAAGCTTTAAAAACGTGCACTTTTATTCGATTAAAGTCTTTGGTCGGTACTTTAATTAGGTTAATCTTTTAAAAGAGTATTAATGCACTTAGCCTATTATTTTTTTGTAGGAGAATTCACTGTTCTAAATTTACTTTAGCTAAATGTAAATGTAATAAACCGGCTATTATGATTAAAATATTACTTAATTTTTCCAAAAGTCTAAGACTTTTTCTTCCCTTATTTTTATTAACTTTTTCTATCCAATCTCACTCTAATACCAATTCTTGGTGTGGTGATATTGATGGATTTAAATTTAAAAACGGAAATACTTCTGTAGCAATTACTAACAATGCAACTTATAGTATTAACGAATTACCAAATAACTTTTACGTGCAATTAATAGTTAGTGGTTACTCACAAAGTGCTAAATTTTATTTAGAAAATTTAAGTACAGGAGCTACCTATAACTTAACAGAAAATTATGCGCCTTACACATTTCCTGGTGGCGGAAGTGCTTGGAATTATGGTACTGGAGTTTTTAAATTAAAAGCTAAATTATACAAGTATAATTACGGTAACGGTTGGGCTTGTGATATTAAAACAGTTCAGTTTACCTTATCTAATGCTTCTTCTTGTGGCGAAATTGATGGATTTGTATTTTCTAACGGAAACTCAACTTTAAACATTGATAATAATACAACTTACCAAGTCAGCGATTTGCCAATTGATTTTTATATTGAATCTTTAACTAGCGGAAATTCTGAAAGTGTTCAATTAAAACTTAAAAATCTTGATACTGGTTATACTTATAATGTAGGTGAAAATTACGAGCCTTATACAATTCCTGGTGGCGGATCTGTTTGGAATTATGGATACGGTAATTTTAAGCTTACTGCAAAATTATATGCTTACGATTATTGTCAATCTACAATTTGTGATGAAAAAACAATTTATTTCACTTTAGATAATACTGTAGACTGTGCAACACTTACTGGATTAGAATTTACTAATGGAACAGATAGTTTGCCTTTAGTAGATAATCAAGCTTATTCTGTTACAGAATTACCTAATAATTTTTATATCAATGCGCAGTTAGATGGTACAGTTAGTAAAATTAAATACTATGTAACAAATCTTGATACTAATAATACAGTTAGTATTTCTGAAAGCGTTGCGCCATATACTTTTCCTTCTACAGGAAATAGTTGGAATTTAGGTGCTGGAAATTTTCAGATTAAAGCAAAATTATATACATCAACAATTAATTATTCTGGTAATAATTGTGGTAGTAGTAGCCAGACGTATTCTTTATGTGATACCTATATTTATAACTTTACAATAACAGATCCTTCGGTTTGTGGTAGTTTAGATTCGTTTGTTTTTACAGATGGGACATTAGCAACTCCAATAGAAAATTTACAAACCTATAATATACTTGATTTACCAGAAAGTTTTTATATAAACACCTTAACAAGTGGAGCAGTGGATAAGGTAAAATTAGAAGTAACTAATTTAGATACAAATCAAACTTATAATATTACAGAAAATTACATGCCTTATACCTTTCCTGCTGGAGAAAATCCATGGGATTTAGGTTTAGGTAACTTTAAAATTACAGCCAAAATTTATGCTTTGCAAAATAACTCAAATGGTTGTAAGACAACAGGTCTAGAAAATGATAAAGATTTTAATACGCAAAACGCTTCTTATTCATATTCTAGTGGATATAATGGAGGTAGTAACAACAATCCTGTTTATTCATTATGTGAAGAACAAACCATCTATTTTACCCTAATTGAAGAAAGTCCTTGTAATCTTATTGCAGGAACAGGTACGTTAAGTGTAAGTGCTGTTGTTATACCTTTAGGTGGTACTTTTAATCTAACAGTTACACCAAACGGTGATGCGCAATTAGAAGATGGATATGTTTTAGGTACAGTTTTAGCATCGGTTGGACAAGAAGTAATCTATGCTGTTAGTAACGATTTAGTGATTAATTTACCATATTTAAATGGTCCTTTTAATGTACATATGTTTGCGTATGATCCTAATACTTTTGATTTTTCTACTATAGCAATTGGTGTAGATACTATTACAGATGTGCAAAACTCAATTGTAGCAAATACTATTTGTGCAGATTTATCTAATGCAGGTTCACAAATAGTAATTATTCCAGGAGGATTAGATCAAAGAACAGTTAATACTGAAGAAAAACCTAAAGCTGAAACCAAATCTAAATTAGAACAATTAGTAACAGCTAAAGAAACTGAAGATAATTTAAATGTAGAAGACATTAAATTATACCCTAATCCTGCAATAGATTATTTAAATATTAAAATACGTTTAAATGAAGGTGAAATATTTAACTATTCTATTACAGATTTAAATGGAAAACAAGTTAATAATGGTGTAGTAAATTCATCTTTAACGACAATTAATACTAAGCTTCTAGCTGAAGGATTGTATGTATTAAAATTACAATCTGGTTACCGTACAATTACTAAAAAAATAGTTGTAAAAAAATAATACATGTGTGTAAAACCTGTGTGTATTTACGTGTGTAAATTAAAAACCGCTACTTTAAGTAGCGGTTTTTTTAATTAATACGATAAACAGGATACTGTAAATGTGCTTTTTCGTAATGGTCACTATGCTTATGTAGCCAATCTAATTGCATATACCAATTGTTATTAAAATTGTTGTCACTTGCTTTTAAAGCATCAAAATTAGCTTTTAACTTAGGGTTTTTGGCTAATATATCTAAAGCTAGATCTTCCCAAACATATGGTGAAAAGCCTTCTTTTTGCTGAAGAATAGTATCAAAAAAGTTCCAATTAAAAAATGAATCTGGTGCAGTTGGTTCTAAGGTTTCAATTAAATATCTAATACCGTTTTGATTGGTGTTTACTATTAGATCTCCTTTTTTAAAAGTGATAGATTCTGTTTTAGATGAAACTTTTGTGTTGTAATGTTGGTAATGACCTTCGTAAGGTGATGTTCGTGTTTCAAAGGTTTCGATTTTATAGCTTTCAACTAAAATAATACTGTCTTTTTCTAAAGGTTTCATTTCAATATTATTCATTTTTAAACGCTCTACAATTGGCCACCAACCTTTAGGAATAATGTAAGCTTTAGGAATTTTTACCGTAGTAGTTGGTTTAAAATAATTGTTGTAAACTACATCTTTTGTAAAGGGTTTGTTACGGTCGTATTTTAAGCGTTGTAAACCTGTGATTTCACTTGTAATAAATTCACCTTCATAACCTTTAAATTTAAGAATTGTTTGTTGTGTTGTGTCTACTGTCCAATCTAAAGGGTAAATAGTATTTGGTTTAAGTGTTTCGTTTGAGTTTTCCTTAAGTTGTTTAATTGTTTGGCTATGTTGACTTACTACATCAGTCATTATTTTCATTAGTTCGTAAGTACCTTCAACACGTTGTTTGTATGGTTTTAGCATATGTGTTTCGACCATTATGCCTAATGTGTTAAATAATGTTGTGTAACCAGTAGAATATCTTGGATAATCCATAAATTGCGAAAATCCTTTTTCTGGTACGCTATTAAATACGTTTACATAAGGTGTGATAGACCAATTGTTTTGCTCTAGATTTTGCTCTAATTCTGGTTGAAGTTTTTCATTTAAAAAACGTCCTAATTCTCCACCTAATTTATTATGCTGAGTAAATAAATGCGTTAGTGTATATTGGTAATCTGCACCATTACTAACATGATTATCTATAAACACATCTGGTTTTACATGATGAAAAATTTCAGCAAAAGTTTTTGCGTTTTCACTATCTGCTTTGATAAAGTCTCTATTTAAATCATAATTACGAGCATTTCCTCTAAAACCATATGCTTCTGGTCCGTTTTGATTGGTTCTTGTTGTACTATTTCGATTTAAACTTCCGCCAATATTATAAATTGGTATTGTTGCTAAAATCACATTGTCCGGCATTTTTAAACTACCGTTTGCAAGATCTCTAAATAATAGCATTGTGGCATCTATACCATCAGATTCACCTGGATGAATACCATTATTTATTAATATAATTCGTTTTTGCTGTCTTTCTGTTTTTAAATTAAAATTAGCTTTATTATTAAGTGTAACCAAGTGTAAAGGTTTACCAGAATCTGTGTTTCCAAAACTATCAATTTGTACAGTAGGATAGTAATTTGCTAGGTTTTTATAAAACAAAATAGTTTCGTTGTAGGTAGCGGTTTCTTGTCCGTTACTTTTTTCAAAAACAGTTGTAAAATCAATGTTTTCTTTTTTTGTTTGGCAAGAAAAAACTAAAGTAAGTATAAGTAAGTACTTTTTCATTTTAAGGGATTTAATTGGCATATCACACAAATATAGTAATATAGACTTGTGTTTTTTGTAATTAAACGTACTTTTGCAAGCTTAAAAACCTAAGAGAATGACAGAGTTTATCAGAAAAATTGTTCCTAATGCTAAAGATGATGTGTTAGCAGGTATTACTGTTTCTTTAGCTATGATTCCAGAAGTTGTTGCTTTTGCATTTGTCGCGCAAATAGATCCTTTAATGGCATTATCTGGAGCATTTATAATAGGATTAATTACTGCAATTTTTGGAGGTAGACCAGGATTAATTTCTGGTGCTGCAGGTGCAGTAGCTGTAATATTTGTATCTATGATAGCCGAAGGACATACCAAAGGTATGCTAATGGATACGCCTATAGAAAACATGGGTTTTTTCTATTTAATGGCTTGTGTTGTGCTTATGGGATTAATACAAATTTTAGCTGGTGTATTTAAGTTAGGTAAATTTGTTAGGTTAATACCGCATCCTGTAATGATGGGTTTTGTAAACGGTCTTTCTATAGTCATTTTTATAGCACAAGTAAAAATGTTTAGTCATAAAAGCTTAAAAGTCTCTGATGAAGGTGTAAAACAATACATAAGTACATTTATGGAAGGCGCAGAACTTTATACTATGATAGGCTTAGTATTACTTACAATGGGTATTATTTGGTTGTTGCCTAAAGTAACCAAAAAATTACCTGCAGCTCTTACAGCAATTATTGTAACTAGCTTAATAGTAATTGGTTTTAATATAGATGTATCTACCGTTGGATCTTATATAGTTGAAGGTGGCGGAACAGGTTTAAAAGGCGAATTTCCTACACCAAATATGGAGCTTTGGGAAAAGCTACCAATTAATCTAGATACTTTAAAATTTATTGCCTTACCAGCATTTTTAGCAGCATCTGTTGGATTAATTGAAACCTTAATGACTATGAATTTGGTTGACGAATTAACCGAAACTAGAGGTAACGGAAACAAAGAATGTATCGCTCAAGGCGCAGGAAATATAGTGTCTGGTTTATTTGGTGCGACTGGAGGTTGTGGTATGATTGGACAAACAGTTATTAATATAAATTCTGGAGGAAGAGGAAGATTGTCCGGAATTATGATGGCAGTAACCTTATTATCTTTTGTGCTTTTTGCAGATAAACTAATAGAAATGGTGCCAATTGCGGCGTTGGTTGGCGTTATGTTTATGATGGTTATCGAAACCTTTGCTTGGTCAAGTTTTAGAATTTTAAAGAAAATACCAAAATCGGATGCATTTGTATTAATTACAGTGTCTTTAGTGACTGTATTTATAGATTTAGCTGTAGCTGTTTTTATTGGAGTAATCATTTCGGCATTAGTATTTGCTTGGGAAAACGCTAAAAAAATTAGAGCAAGAAAACGAATGAAAGCCGATGGTACTAAAGTCTACGAAATTTGGGGACCATTATTTTTTGGAAGTATTACTGCTTTTAACGAAAAATTTGATGTGAAAAACGATCCTGATAATGTAGAAATTGATTTTGTTGAATCTAGAATTAGCGACCATTCTGCTTTAGAAGCTATATTTAATTTAGTTGAAAAGTACGAAGCCGAAGGTAAACAGATAAGACTAAAACATTTAAGTGAAGACTGTAAAGTGTTGATGTATAAAGCAAGTCCTAAGTTTAGAGAAGTTGTAGTAGAAGATATTGATGATCCAAGATATCATCTAGCTGCAGATCCAGAGAAGTTTCCTAAACCTTTATCGGAATATAAGTTTTAGTTTAGAAATACTTAAAGTTGTAAGTGTCTAAAGTGTCTAAAGTGTCTAAAGTATTTAAGTATTAAAGTTGAAAGTTGAAAGTTGAAAGTTGAAAGAGTCTAAAGTTTCTAATTTTTTAACTTCAGACTTCAGACTTCAGACTTCAGACTTCAAACTTCTGACTTCTGACTTCTCACTTCAATCATTTTACTCGTACACTTTTAGGTACTAGTTTGGTGTAATCTCCGTTATTTTTAATGACGTCTCTAACAATAGAAGACGATATAAAACTAGTTCTTGCTGCAGTTAGTAAGAATACAGTTTCTATTGTCGATAATTTACGGTTGGTATGCGCGATAGCTTTTTCAAATTCAAAATCGGCAGGATTACGTAAGCCTCTTAAAATAAAATCGGCTTCAATTTCTTTACAAAAATCTACAGTTAGTCCTTTGTAAGTGACTACTTTTATTTTGGGTTCGTCTTTAAAAGCGTCTTCAATAAATTGCTTTCTTTCTTCTAAAGAAAACATATATTTTTTTGAAGAGTTTACACCAATTGCAACAACAACTTCATCAAATAATTTTATACCTCTTTTAATTATATCGTAGTGTCCATTGGTTATAGGATCAAAAGATCCAGGAAAAAGTGCGCGTCTCATTTTGTATTTATTAGTTTCGGTCTATATCGTAAATTATACCTTTGTTAAATAAATCTTTTAATTCGGATTTAGTGTAACCTTCACTATCGCTAGTATAATTTTGGTCTTTATCTATTTTGTAGATTTTACTTCTTTTATCTATTTCGTAGTCGTTAAAAATAACAAATACACTGTCATTTTTAATTTCAGAAATTTTTAATGAAGAGTAATAACCGTTTTTTTCAGTTGTGATAGAATATACATCGCCAACTTGCGGATCTTCGATGTATATTTTATTGTTTTTATCGTTTTGGCTACTTAAATAAAACGCTAAAGCGATTAAAAGACTTATAATAAATAAACCCGAAAAATACCATATTGGATAACCGTTCTGTTTTTCTAACTCAAATTTTTGTTTAATTTGGTTAGGCAATTCTTTTAGTTTAAATGTGGTTTTACACTCATTACATTCTATGATGTTTTCTTTACCCATGGGAAACGTTGGTATCCAATATAAATAGGCATATTTACCAAATATTGAATAATTCATAGATGTAGTTGTGTCGCAATTTGGACAAGTTACATTTGTTATTTTACCGTCTTTTAGTCTAGACGCTTTTCTGCCATAAAATATCATAAATAGATTGTTGGTTGGTTAGATAAATATAGGTCTTTTATTTTAATGCTTCTTCAATAGCATTTGTAAACAGGTTTTTAAGACTAATACCAGCTACTGCGGCTTGTTGAGGTAAAATACTTTCTTTTGTTAATCCAGGAACTGTATTAATTTCTAATAAATGCGGTTTATTATCTTTAAAAATAAATTCACTTCTAGAAAAGCCTTTCATTTTTAATACTTCGTATATTTTTTTGGCTACAGTATTTACTTGTTCTTCTTGTTCTTTGGTAAGTCTAGCTGGAGTAATTTCTTGAGATTTACCTAAGTATTTGGCTTCGTAATCAAAGAAGTCGTTTTCGCTAACAATTTCGGTAATTGGTAAAACTTTAGTTTCGCCTTTATAAGTAATCACACCAACAGACACTTCGGTGCCATCTAAAAAAGATTCGATTATAATTTCGTCATCTTCTTTAAAAGCAACATTAATGGCGTGTTGCAAATCTTCTTTTTTATGCACTTTGGTAATCCCAAAACTACTACCAGCTTTGTTAGCTTTTACAAAACAAGGTAAGCCTACTTTACTAATAATTTGGTCTTCATAAATAGTATCACCTGCGTTTAAAAAGTAGCTTTCTGCGGTTAAAATTCCGTATGGTTTTAAAATACTTAAGCAATCTCTTTTGTTAAACGTGATACCAGCTTGATACATACTACAACTAGTATGTTTAATGTTTAATAATTTAAAATAGCCTTGCATAAAACCATCTTCTCCAGGACTACCGTGTATGGCATTAAAAACACAGTCAAAAGTAGTTTTTGAGTTATCTTTAGTAAAAGAAAAATCGTTTTTATCAATAGGATATTCGTTATTATTATCATCTACATAAACCCATTTGTCTTTAAAAATATGAATGCGATAGGCATTAAATAAGGTCTTATCTAAAGTCTCGTAAACCACGTTTCCGCTTTTTAAAGAAATTTGATATTCACTAGAATATCCACCCATAATTATGGCTATATTTTTTTTCATTTAGTCTAAATTATATCGAAATACTCTAAGGTTTTCAATAAACCCAAAAAATATTCGTTGTGTAAAAATATCATTTATTTTAATCCGAAGGAAAACCTTTTTGTTTTTATATATTTGTCTACATAAATTTTACTAAATGAGTTTTATTGGTTTTATAAAAAGTAAAGAATTTTTAAAGCAAATTATAATTGCTATTGTAGCAGTTGTAGTAATTGTTTTTTTGTTGCTTAAATGGTTAAACGTAACCACAAATCACGGTACATTTGAGACTGTGCCAGACTTAACAGGAAAATCTATTGAGGTAGCTAAAATGGAGTTAGAACAAAATAATTTGGTAATGCAAATTCAAGACTCTGCTAATTTTAATCCAAACTACCCAAGATTTGCAGTTATAGAACAAGACCCAAAACCAAATGCTCAAGTTAAAGAAAATCGTAAAATTTACATTACCTTAAATCCTTCTGGATATCGTAAAGTTGCAGTGCCAGATTTAAGACAACGTACATTTAGACAAGCAAAACCAACCTTAGAGGCTTTAGGCTTTAAAGTAGGAAAAAAGACATATATAGACAATATTGCTAAAGATATGGTTTTAGGTATGCGTTACAAAGGAGAAGTTTTAGAACCAGGAACAAAACTGCCAAAAACAGCATCTATAGATTTAGTTTTAGGTAATGGTAATCGTTCAACAAGTAATTAATTATGAACGATTATACACCAGAATTACCAGAAGAAGATAACGACGATCTTTACGAGCATTATTCGTTTACCGCAGATAAAGGACAATCGCCTTTACGTATTGATAAATGGTTAATGAATAAGGTAGAAAACGCTACCCGAAACAAGATACAAGACGCCGCAAAAAACGGAAGCATCTTTGTAAATGGTACACCAGTAAAATCCAATTACAAGGTAAAACCAAATGATCAAATACGAGTATTATTTCAGCATCCGCCACATGAAAACTTATTGGTTGCAGAAGATATTCCATTAGACATCGTTTACGAAGACGATCAATTATTAGTCGTTAACAAACCAGCAGGCATGGTTGTACATCCAGGACATGGTAATTATTCCGGAACATTAATTAACGCACTAATTTTTCATTTTGATAATTTACCAAATAACTCAAGTGAGAGACCAGGATTAGTACACCGTATTGATAAAGATACGTCAGGATTGTTAGTGGTTGCAAAAACCGAACACGCTATGGCGCATCTTACTGCTCAATTTAAAGCCAAAACTAGCGAGCGTGAGTATGTTGCAATAGTTTGGGGAAATCTAGAAGAAGACCAAGGTACAATAGAAGGTAACATAGGAAGACATCCAAAAAACCGATTACAAAATACCGTATTCTTGGACGATGAAGCCGATAAAGGAAAACCAGCAGTAACGCACTATAAAGTATTAGAGCGATTAGGTTATGTTACGCTAGTAAGCTGCAAATTAGAAACCGGACGTACGCACCAAATACGCGTACACATGAAGCATATAGGACATACTTTATTTAATGACGAGCGTTACGGCGGAAACCTAATCTTAAAAGGCACAACCTTTACCAAATACAAACAATTTGTAGAGAACTGTTTTAAAGTATTACCACGTCAAGCCTTACATGCCAAAACCTTAGGGTTTATGCATCCAACAAAAAACGAATTTATGAGTTTTGACACGCCAATACCACAAGACATGCAAGATTGTATAGAAAAATGGAAAGGTTACTCCAAACACATAGATAATAATTAGGGCGTTACCACAAGGGTCGCGCTATTCACTATATCTTTTTTTGCAAATGATTAAAGCTTAACCTCAAAGTAAAAGCAGCAAAAAAAGGATGTCGTTACTATCGCTAACGCGCTTACTCAAACCCAATAATAAAACCGAATAGTTCTATTGTAAATTACTATAAATTCAGCTTTTTTAACGCAATAACAATTTGTAATTTAGTATCAGAAAAAGATAGATTTATGAAACTAGTATTATCACCAGCAAAGTCATTAGATTTTGAAACCCAATTACCAACAAATAAAACTACTCAGCCACAATTTTTAGAGCAATCTTTAAGATTAAATAAAGCACTAAAAACAAAAAGTCCAAAGTCTTTATCAAAGCTAATGAGTATAAGTGATAAGTTAGCAGATTTAAATTACCAACGTAATCAAGAGTTTACAGTACCATTTACAGAAGATAACGCTAGACCAGCAATGTATGCTTTTAATGGTGATGTTTACAAAGGATTAGATGCTTACACTATACCTAAAGATAAGCTTGAACTTACACAAGATACGGTTAGAATTTTATCCGGACTTTACGGTGTTTTAAAACCATTAGATTTAATACAACCTTACCGTTTAGAAATGGGAACAAAGCTTAAAGTAGGTACAAAAGACAATTTATATCAATTCTGGAAAAAAGATATAGTACATGCGTTAAATGAAGAGTTAGAAGACGACGAGTTGTTTGTCAACCTTGCGTCTAACGAGTATTTCAAAGCAATTGATAAAAAAGCATTAAAAGTACCTGTAATAGACATTACGTTTAAAGAATTTAAAAACGGTAAGCTTAAAATAATTTCGTTCTTTGCAAAAGAAGCACGTGGTTTAATGTCAAGATATATCATCGATACAAATGCAAAAACCATAGATGATTTAAAGAAGTTTAACTACGATAACTATCAATTTGATGGAAAACTCTCAGAAGAAAATCACTTGGTCTTTACAAGATAATAAGCGTACAGAACAAGAACGCAATGTTTTTAAACCAACAGGTAAGCCTGTAAAAAGTAAAAATGTAACTTATTTATTTTGGGCAGTAATTATACTGCTAACTACAAGTTATTTGTTACCATTACTATATGAAGATAGAGTAGAAGTTTGTCTTACAAAAACATTCTGTTTTAACTCAAAAGACCATGTTTTATTATATGGATTTTACGTATTTACTACAATAGTGATACTACTGTTAGCTGTTTTTGGCGCATACGTAATAGGAAAAAAAATAGGGCAAAAGTTTAAAATTTAAGCTTTTGCCTTTTTATTAATATCAATTTTGGTTTCTGGTCTAACGCGTTTTTTAATTTTTGGACGTCTAACACCAAAGGTACCTCGTTGAATTTTTCCTCTTTTTGATTTTTTATCTCCTTTTCCCATATTTTAATTGTATTTTTCTACTATTAACATACAAAAAATATAAACCAAATCCAAGAGTGTATTGTGTTTAAACATCATCATCCATATCCGCCATTCATGAAAAAAGATACTAAAAAACTGATTGTTGGGACATTACCGCCACCAAGATTTAGTACAGGCGATTTGTTGGAAAAAGATGTAGATTTTTGTTATGGCAGTTATTACAATTCACTTTGGTTGTATATTGATAAAATACATAATCTTAACTTAAGATTTGATAATTCTCAAGAAGCTATAGATCAGCGAATACATTTTTTAATCAAACACAAAATAGGCGTTTGTGATATTGTAGATAGTTGCGAACGTAAAAAAATAGATGCATCCGATTTAGGAATGACTAATATTAAACTTAGAGATTTAATAGGTTATTTAAAACAATATCCAAATATTAATACACTTCTATTTACTGGTGGGAATAGTAAAAACGGACCGGAATATTTCTTTAGAAAACATATCAAACCTTATCATTTAAAGCTAGAATTAGTCTCTAATGAAATACCAAGAATTCATCAATTTGAATTACCTAATGCCAATTCAGAAAATAGAATTATTAAAACAGTATCTCTAACCTCATCTTCAGGTAGCGCTAATCGAGCCATAGGAAGTAATCCATTATATAAACAGCTTAAAGCTAAGAATCCGAAATTCAACACCTTTGATTTTAGAGTGTTACAGTATCAAGAGTTCATTTAATAAAAAATAGAATCTAGATAAGAAATCATCACTTTTAATGCCGGAACAGCATCATCTTCAAAGTTTATTTTTAAAAATTCATTAGAACCAGAATCTAAAAAAGCATGTGGTCTGTCTTGATGTTGCCAATATTTAATATTAGTATGACCAGCATCTTTTAGTTTTTTAATATAAGCTTCTATAGATTTAGGAGTAGTTGTTGTGTCTTCTGTACCAACGGTAAAAAGCATTGGAGGAAGTTTTTTTTCGGTTGGGTTTGGTATGTTGTAATACGGAGATACTTTTTTATATAAATCTGCATTATCTGTAACATTGTAAGCATTGGTGAAAATGCCTCTAGCTTCGGCATTTCCTAACATCCAAAAAATATTATCTGAAGATTCAAATCCATTTAAAGCAGCATTGTAAAGATCAAAAGCACCATAACTTATTATAGCAGCTTGGACTTCAAATAAATTTTGATGTTCTACAGCTTCTAAAGTTAGTCCTTTTGGTAAATAAGTTGGAGAAAAACCTAATGGTGCTTGGGTAAATCCAGTGCTTGATAAGTTGTTATGTTGGGAAGCAACCATTGTAGCTAAATGTCCGCCAGCACTATCGCCAGTTACAATAACTTGATTTGGATTTCCTTTATATTTTGCAATATTTTCTTTAACCCAAAGTAATGCGCCATAAGCATCTTCAACAATAGTGTTTAAGGTTACAGTATTGTTTTGATCGCCAAGTAATCTATAATTTACATTACAAACTATATATTCTGCATTGGTCGCTAAATATTTAGCAGATTGATCCATTATAGAATTATCGTTGATTAACCAACCGCCACCATGATACATTACAATTACAGGATAACTAGACTTTCCTGTGTTTGGTGTGTAAATATCCATTGTTAAATCAAAGCCATTTGGAGATGCCCAAATAATATCTTCAGTTAATTTTAGTGTTGTATTGTTAGTAGTTTCTGATGAAACAACAGTTTTAGTATTACAATTAAAAAGTAATATTATAAAAGAGTAAATGATGAAATTTGTAAAATGTTTTCTTTTCATTTTATTTAAGATTTAGTTGTCTTAGGCCTTCAAAAACGACTATGCTTACTGCGTTAGCAATGTTAAAACTTCGTATGTGTTCACTGTATAAAGGAATTTTAAATAATTTATCTTGATGTGAATTAATTAGTGGTTTTGGTAATCCTACAGATTCTTTACCAAAAACTAAAAATAAATCGTCTTCAAATGAAATGTCCCAATGATTTTTCTGTCCATGTGCAGACAAAAATACCATGTTTTTATCACTGTTTTTAGTGAAAAAATCGTCTATACTATCGTAGTAAATAACATCTATATGTTGCCAGTAATCTAATCCAGCACGTTTTAAGCGTTTGTCTGTAAGTTCAAAACCAAAAGGTTTTACTAAGTGTAATTTACTGCCAGAACCTAAAGCTAATCTACCTATGTTTCCTGTGTTATTAGGTATTTCTGGTTCGATTAAAACAATGTTAAGCGACATTTTTTTGTGTAATATTTAAAATGATTACTCTTATTAAAAGTATCCAAGGTAAACCATGTAATAAGATATCAAACCAATCCATTAGTTGCATATCTTTTGCGCCACCAATTACCCATTTAATTTTTCCCCATAAATGCGGTTCGGGAAAAAAAGGAGCCAAACCAAGCGTAAGGCATAACAATACAATTAATCGAATATTATTTAGTGGTTTCATATAAAAAAAGCCTACTCGTTTAAGAATAGGCTTTAAATATAAATATTTACAGTTTAACTGTTTGTTTTATTTTGCTGATTTTTGATTGTTTTTTCATCAATATCAAAATCATTTGTTTCCAATTTTGTGTTTCCTGTTGGATTAGTTGGATTGGTCTGTTTAACGGTTGTTTTAAATTTCTTTCTGTCTTTAATCATTCCCATAATTTTTCTTTTTTGGTTCATAATAAAGATAATGATAACTACAGACTTCAGCTTTTAATACTTCGTTAAAATAGTATTGACAAGCGTTAAACTATCTTAAAATATTGTTTATAAACGTTTGTATACTATTTATTCCGTTGTTTGATAAATGTTTAATAAACGCACTTCCAATAATAGCTCCTTTAGCATAAGTTGTGGCTTGAGTAAAAGTATCGTTGTTATTTATTCCAAAACCAACGATTTGCGGATTGTTAAGTTGCATATCTGCAATGCGCTTAAAATAATTGGTTTGCGTATCACCAAAACCTTGACTACTTCCTGTAACACTTGCGCTGCTTACCATGTAAATAAATCCGTTTGAAATAGAATCTATAAATTGAATTCGCTCTTTTGAGGTTTGTGGTGTAATTAAAAATACATTTATTAATCCGTACTTTTCAAATGTACTTTTGTATTGTTCATTATACACATCTACTGGCAAATCTGGAATTATTAACCCATCTATACCAATTTCTTGACATTTTTTACAAAAAGCTTCAACGCCATATTGCAACATCGGATTAAAATATCCCATAATAATTAATGGAATAGAAACAGTATTTCTTACATCTTTTAATTGCTTAAAAAGCACTTCTGTAGTCATTCCATTTTTTAATGCTTCTGTAGAGCTTGCTTGTATTGTTGGTCCATCTGCTAAAGGATCACTAAAAGGTAATCCAATTTCTATCATATCTGCACCGCTATTTTCTAGACTTTCTATTATTGTAACGGTATCATTTAAATTAGGATAACCTGCTGTAAAGTATATTGACAAAAGTTTTTTGTCTTCGTTTAGTTTTTGGTTTATTCTGTTCATTTTATATGTTATTCCTGTTTAAGTAGGAATCTATTTTTAGGTTTTTAAATACTGCTAGAACAAGTTGAGAGTGACTTTTATTTAAGTTTTCGTCAACCTGAACTTGTTTCAGGTTCTCATTATATATTGATAGATTCTAGATTTGGATTTTTTTCTTTTATTAAATTTAATTTCCAGTCTTTATGCCAGTTTTTTAATTGTTTTTCTCGTGAAATAGCTTGGTTGATGTCGGTGAATTTTTCAAAATATATTAAATCTTTAAGATTGTATTTTCTTGTGAATTCCGAACCCATTCCATATTGATGTTCGACTATTCTTTTATGTAAATCAATAGTGACACCAACATAAAATGTCGTTCTGTATTTATTGGTCATGATATATGTGTAGCTAAATTTCATGATTTGTGGGATGCTGAAACAAGTTCAGCATGACGTTATAATTTAAAATGTTTAATGTAAGTCTCTAAATCCTTATCACCACGACCAGATAAACTTACAACTACAATATCGTTTGGTTTAAACGTTTTTTGTTCAAAAACACCTAATGCATGAGATGTTTCTATAGCAGGAATAATACCTTCTAATTGGCATAATTCTAAACCAGCTTGCATGGCTTGATCGTCTGTGATCGAAATAAATTCAGCACGACCTGTTTTATACAAATGCGCATGCATTGGTCCAACACCAGGATAATCTAAACCTGCTGAAATAGAATAAGGCTCGGTAATTTGACCATCGTTGGTTTGCATTAATAAGGTTTTACTACCGTGAATGATGCCTTCTTTTCCTAATACAGATGTTGCTGCACTTTCACCAGAATCTACACCTAAACCAGCAGCTTCTACAGCTATAAGTTTTACGTTTTCATTATTTAAATAATGGTAATATGCGCCAGCAGCATTACTACCGCCACCAACACAAGCAATAACGTAGTCTGGATTTTCGGTGTCTTCTTTATCTTTTAGTTGAAATTTAATTTCTTCTGAAACTACCGCTTGAAACTTTGCTACCATATCCGGATAAGGATGCGGACCAACAACACTTCCAATAATATAATGTGTGTCTACAGGATTATTAATCCAATCTCTAATTGCTTCGTTTGTAGCGTCTTTTAAGGTTTTGCTTCCAGATGTTGCAGGTATTACTGTAGCGCCAAGCATTTTCATACGTGCTACGTTTGGTGCTTGACGTGCGATATCAATTTCACCCATATAAACAATACATTCTATACCCATAAGTGCGCAAACTGTTGCTGTTGCTACACCATGTTGTCCAGCGCCAGTTTCGGCAATAATACGGTTTTTGCCTAATCGTTTTGCCATTAAAATTTGACCAATGGTATTGTTAATTTTATGTGCGCCAGTATGATTTAAATCTTCGCGTTTTAAATAGATTTTAGTATTGTGTTTTTCTGAAAGTCGTTTGGCAAAATAGAGTGGAGATGGACGACCAACATAATCTTTTAATAACTGGTCAAATTCAGCTTTAAAAGATGGCTCTGCCATAATTTTTAAATAGTTTTGACGTAATTCTTCTACGTTTGGATAGAGCATTTCTGGGATAAATGCACCACCAAAATCTCCGTAATATCCTTTTTCGTTAATGTTGTAATTCATAATCATTTCCTGCGCAGGCAGGAATCTTTTTTAATTATACATTTCTTTTATTTATTTTGAAATAGATTCCGCATCAAGTGCGGAATGACATGCTGCTCTTAAATTTTTCTAATGCTTCAATATCTTTTAAACCTGCTGTAATTTCAAATTTGCTATTCACGTCAATAGCGTGACAATATTTGGATTCTTTTTTTTGTAGGAATGACTGAATAATGTCAACTTCATCTAATCCTATGCCACCACTTAAAAAATAAGGTGTTGTTGAAGGATAGTTTTTTAATACGTCCCAATTAAATGTGTATCCATTTCCGCCAGGTAATTTTCCTTTTGTATCGAATAAAAAATAATCACAAATGTTTTCAAAAGGTTGTAATACTGAAAAATCAAAATGGTCCTTTATTGAAAAGACTTTGATGATTTCTACAGGGTGAGATGCTGAATCAAGTTCAGCATGACGCAACTTGTTACAAAACTCAGGAGTTTCTTGTCCATGTAATTGAATAACATCTAATTGGTGAGTTTTAATTTGATCTAATATGAAATCTAAACTTGCATCTACAAATACACCAACTTTTTTTATCGTTTTTGGTAACTTAGGAATAACACCTTCAAAAAAGCGACTTGATTTTTTGTAAAAAATGAAACCCAAATAATCAGGTTGCAAAGCTGCAACTTGGTTAATGTTGTCTTGGTATTTCATTCCGCAGATCTTTATTTTCATTTTTCTAAATTTTGAATAAACTGAGTTGCGCTTTCTCCTGGATTGTCTGTTTTCATAAAGTTTTCGCCTATTAAAAAACCTTTATAGCCAAATTGCTTTAAATCTTTAATGGCTTCAACAGTGCTTATTCCGCTTTCAGATACTTTAACAAAATCATTAGGAATCATTTCACTTAACGTTTTACTTGTATCTAGCGAGACTTCAAAAGTTTTTAAATTTCGGTTATTTACGCCTAACATATCAATGCTTGGCATGATGGATTTGTGTAATTCTTCTTCATTATGGACTTCTAGTAAAACATCTAAATTTAATTGTTTAGCAAGTGTTGAAAACTGCTTGATTTCTTCTTTAGAAAGTATTGCAGCAATTAATAAAATGACATCTGCACCATAAGCTTTTGCTTCGATAATTTGATATTGGTCTATTATAAATTCTTTTCTAAGTAGTGGTAAATTACTACTTGCTCTTGCAAGAATTAAATCGTCTAAACTACCGCCAAAATATTTACCGTCGGTTAGTACAGACATACCGCAAACACCAGCGTTTTCGTAACCTTTTGCAACATCTTGAACGTTTAAATTTTGATTTATAGTTGCTTTAGAAGGTGAACGACGTTTGTGTTCTGCAATTATACCTGAAGCACTATTTTTTAATCGCTCTGTTAATAAAATGGTTTGTCTTTCAAATAGAATGGATTGTTCTAATTGATTGATAGGAATTAGTGATTTTTTTAAATCGACTTCTTTACGTTTATCTGCTGTAATTTTATCTAAAATGTTCATTTTATCTTATTTATTCATTTTGCCTTGATGCAAAACGAAACAAAAAATCATATCAAAATTAGGAAATTGCTAAAGCATCTTTCACTTTCGGAATTTCGTGCTTAAAGCTACGCTTTGCATCTACATTCCTACGCTCATTATTTCTGAATTTTGATGATTTCGACTATGTCGAAACTTAGGACTTGACTTTTATAATGTTATTTTCTATTTTAATATATATTACCTTTTTTACTAACTACTAACTACTAACTACTAACTACTAACTACTAACTACTAACTACTTATCTCGATTAATTTTTCTAGACTTCGTTTAGCTGCTCCAGTTCCTAAGCTTTCCTTAGCTAGTTTAAAACCTTCTTTATGCGAAATGTGCTTAACTGTAGCTATAGCTAATCCAGCGTTAGCACAAACCACATTGTTTTGGGCTTTTGTGCCTTTACCAGTAATCACTTTTTTAAAGATTTTTGCAGCATCTTCTACAGTGTCTCCTCCAAATATTTCTGAAGCTTCAATTTGATCGACTTCTAAATCGCATGGATTTAAAATAACTTCGGATTGATTTCTTATAATTTTGGTTTGTCCAGTTAGGGAAATCTCATCATAACCATCCATGGAGTGAATGATGCTATAATTTTTATCGGTTTGTTGGTATAAATAGCCGTAAAGGCGCTGTAATTCTAAATTAAATACACCAACCATTTGGTTTTTAGGAAACGCAGGATTAACCATTGGTCCTAGCATATTAAAGAATGTTTTTACGCCTAATTCTTTTCTAATTGGACCTACATTTTTCATTGCTGGATGAAATAAAGGCGCATGCATAACGCATATATTGGCTTGGTCTATACTGCGTTTTAAAATATCTTCATTATTGGTGAATTTTACACCTAATTCTTCTAAAACATTTGAAGATCCAGAAGCAGAAGATACTCCATAATTACCATGTTTGGCTACTTTTATTCCTGCTCCAGCAGCGATAAAAGAAGAAAGTGTAGAGATGTTAAATGTGTTTTTACCATCGCCACCAGTACCACATAAGTCTATAGCGTTAAAGTCTGATAAATCAACAGGAATACAAAGTTCTAGCAAAGCATCTCTAAAGCCTTTTAACTCTTCTAAGGTGATACTTCGCATCATGTAAACTGTTAAAAAAGCTGCTATCTGACTTTGATTATACATACCTGTAGATATGTTAACTAATACTTGTTTAGCTTCTTCTGTCGAAATGCTTTCGTGGTTTATTAATCGGTTTAATATGTGTTTCATTTTTATTATCTAATTTTCAAACTGAGCTTGTCGAAGTGCTCTATAAATTCTTCACATTGCTCTGAATGAAATTAATTTTTATGCTTTATTTTTTTATATGTTTTTAATTAAATCTTTTCGGATGCCGCAACAAATACTGAATGGCAGATTCAATCTTTTAACCAATTTTCTAAAATTTTCTTTCCGTAAGGTGTTAACACACTTTCTGGATGATATTGTACACCTTTTACATCGTATGTTTTATGACGCAAAGACATAATTTGTCCGTTTTCGTCTACCGATGTAGCTTCTAAACTTTCAGGTAAATTAGAATCTACAACCCAAGAATGGTATCTACCTACTTCTATAGTTTTTTCTAAGCCATTAAAAAGAGATTCATCTTCAACGGTTATTGTTACTTTTGTAGAAACGCCATGATATACATCGTTAAGGTTAATTAATTGTCCGCCAAAAACTTCTCCTATTGCTTGTTGACCTAAACAAACACCAAAAATACTTTTTGTTGGCGCATAGGTTTTTATAATGTCTTTTAATAAACCAGCTTCATCTGGTATTCCTGGTCCAGGAGATAAAACAATTTTGTCAAATTGATCGACAAAGTCTAAGGTTAGTTTATCGTTTCTTCTTACAGTAACTTCACAATCTAAATCTTCTAAGTAATGAACTAAATTGTAAGTAAAACTGTCGTAATTATCTATAACTAATACTTTTTTCATGATATTTTCAAGATTTGGGATTAATTAATTTCTTCTGCTAAATCAATTGCTTTTGTTAATGCGCCTAACTTGTTAAACACTTCTTGTAATTCGTTTTCTGGATCAGATTTAGATACTAAACCTGCACCAGCTTGCCAATGTAATTGGTGGTTTTTACTTAAAAAAGTTCTAATCATAATGGCATGATTGTAATTACCTTCAAAATCCATAAATCCTATCGCTCCGCCATAAAATGCGCGACTGGTTTTTTCGTATTTTTCTATTAGTTGCATTGCCATATGTTTTGGTGCGCCACTTAATGTGCCAGCCGGAAAAGTATCTGCAACTACTTGCATTGTAGCAGTATCTTTATGGACTTTACCAGTAACTTTACTTACTAAGTGAATAACATGAGAGAAGAATTGTGCTTCACGATACGTGTCTACTTTTACTTCGCTTCCGTGTCTACTTAAATCGTTTCTTGCAAGATCAACAAGCATAACGTGTTCTGCATTTTCTTTTACGTCTTCTGCTAGTTTTTTTGCTAGTTTTTGATCTTCTTCATCGTTACCGGTTCTTTTAAATGTACCAGCTATTGGATGTATTTCGGCTTTACCTTTGTTGACCACTAATTGCGCTTCTGGCGAACTTCCAAAAATTTTAAAATCACCGTAATCAAAATAGAATAGGTAAGGCGATGGATTTATACTTCTTAAGGCACGATAAACATTAAACTCGTCGCCTTTAAAAGCTTGATTAAATTTTCTAGATAGTACTAACTGAAATACATCACCTCTTGCACAATGTTTTTTTGCTAATTCTACATGAGATTTATACTCGTCATCTGTTAAATTTGAAGATATTTCAGAATTTGTTTTGAAACTATAAGACGCAAAATTTTTAGAGTTTATTAATTGTAAAACTTCGTCTATATTGTTTTCTGTTTCAAAGCAATGCGCAAACACATAAGCTTCGTTTTTAAAGTGATTTATGGCTATAATGTTTTGATAAACTGCATAATATATATCTGGAATATTTATAGAGTTTGGCTTTTTATTAATCTCTACATCTTCAAAATGTTTTACAGCATCGTAAGCAGTGTAACCAAATATTCCGTTGTTTATAAATTTAAAATCGGTATCAGAATCTACTTTAAAGCGTTTGGTAAATTTATGCATCATTTGCGTTACATTTTTTACTTTATTACGCATAACGCTTCCGTCAGGAAACGTTTGTGTTATAGACTTATCGTCTACTTTTATAGATGCAATTGGATTAAAGCAAACGTATGAAAAACTATTGTCGTTGGCATGATAATCGCTACTTTCTAGCAAGATACTATTGGGATATTTATCCCTGATTTTTAAATAAATACTTACAGGAGTAATCGTATCTGCAAGTATCTTTTTGTAATGTGTGTAAAGACTAAAAGTTTTCATTTTAATAATTTGTTTTAAGTCTCTGCTTTTAAGAGATATTTAATTAGTTAGTTAAAAAAAAAAGGCTTGTCGTGAATGACAAGCCTTTTAGATATAATTTAAATTTTAAATATATAGCAATGCTACTTCACGAAATTTGAGTTCTTGAAGTTCCACCACCATGTATGATTTAAAATTGTGTTCATCGATTTTTTTTGATGGTTCAAATATAAAAATGAATTTTCAGTTTTCAAACTTAAATGGGCTTTAATTATTTGTTAAAGTTTTAATTAGCCGTAAAACGATTAGTATTTTTAGTAACAATTTTATTAATAATGAAATATTTAGTTACTGCAGTAATGCTTATGTTGTTTGTCTCTTGTAAAGACTCGGCAAAAGAAAATACATTTAAAGAAGTTGACTTTTCTCAATTAGAACACGTTTTAAATAAGCAAGATAATAAAACCTATGTTGTTAACTTTTGGGCAACTTGGTGCGCACCTTGTGTAAAAGAATTACCTTATTTTGAAAAATTAAACAAAGACTATAAGGATAAAAATGTAGAGGTTATTTTGGTGAGTTTAGATTTCCCTAAGCATTTTGATACCAAGTTAAAAACGTTCGTTAAAGAAAACCAATTACAATCACAATTATATGCTTTAAACGATATGGATTCTAATACATGGATACCAAAAGTAGATAAAGATTGGTCTGGAGCAATTCCTGCGACACTAATTTTCAACTCAAAAAAAAGAGCGTTTTATGAGCAACCTTTTGAATATAACCAATTACAAGACACCTTAAACCAATTTTTAAATTAAATGATATGAAAACAACACAAAAACTATTAATATTATTTGTGCTAGTGCTATCTGTTAGTGCTTTTACAATTAAATCAAGCCAAGGTTATAAAATAGGTGATGTCGCAACAGACTTTAAACTAGAGAACATTGATGGTACAATGGTATCATTATCAGATTTCGAAGATGCTAAAGGATTTATAATAACATTTACTTGTAATACATGTCCTTATGCAATAGCTTATGAGGATAGAGTAGAAGCGTTAAATAAAAAATACGCTAGCAAAGGTTATCCTGTTATAGCAATTATGCCAAATAATACTACTATTAAACCAGGAGATAATATGGAGGCAATGCAAAAAAGAGCAAAAGAGAAAGGCTTTACATTTCCGTATTTAATAGATGCAGAACAAGACATTTATCCACAATATGGCGCAACAAAAACGCCGCATATATACGTTTTACAAAAAACAAAAAAAGGTAATATTGTAAAATACATTGGTGCAATAGATGATAATTTTCAAGATGCCAATGCAGTTAAGACCAAATATGTAGAAGATGCTGTTAATGCATTATTGCAAGGAAATGAAATAAAAGTGAAAGAAACCAAAGCAATAGGCTGTTCTATAAAGGCCTAATTTAAAATATCAAAAAACCGAACTGTAACATTTCGGTTTTTTTTACGTCTTAATACTTAAGAAATATTAATTTTGAAAAAAATAATATAAAATGGCAGACTTATCACAAGAGCAATGGACAGAGCAATTACAAGCAGACGATAACGCAATTATATTAGACGTTAGAACAGAAGCTGAAGTTGCCGAACGTAAAATACCAAATTCTATAAACATAGATATACATAAAGGACAAGGCTTTATTTATCAGCTTGAAGAACTTGACAAAAGTAAAAACTACTACGTGTATTGTAGATCAGGAGCAAGAAGTGGTCAAGCATGTAATATCATGAATCAGTTAGGATTTGAAAATGCTTACAATTTAGTTGGAGGAATATTAGATTGGAACGGAGAAGTAGAATAAAAAAACTATTTATAATGAAAAAGATATCAATTATACTTAGTTTCTTATTAATTTCATTAGTAAGTTGTGAAGAAAAAGCAACAAACGTACAAGTTGTTTCTTACGAAGAAATGGAAACTTATTTAGATCTAGAAGACATACAACTAGTAGATGTAAGAACACCTAAAGAGTATAAAGAAGGTCATATAAATCAAGCCCAAAACATAGATTTCTTTTCGCCAACATTTGATCAAGATATACAAAAGTTGGATAAAGATAAACCCGTAATGGTTTACTGTCAAATGGGAGGAAGAAGTGCAAAATGCGCAGAAAAAATGAAAGAACTAGGATTTGTTAAAATCTACGACTTTAAAGGTGGATATAGCAAATGGAAAAGTCAAGAACAAACAAAATAAAAAATCCCAATCGTTAGATTGGGATTTTTTTAATTTATCTGTCACTAGTTACATAAAAGGCGTGTATTACACCAGGTAACCAGAATATAAGAGATAAAATTAAATTTATTAAAAAATCTTTACCTAAACCTTTATTTAAAAAAACCGATAAAGGCGGAATAAAAAGATTAAGGATAATAGTTAAAATGCTCATAGTTTTTATTTTTTTGGTTGTTCAATAAAATTAAAACTATTAAAGTAAGAATTGTCTTAATAAAACTACAATTAGGATAAGTTTAAATAAAGCTGTTAAAGACTGTTAAACGGTAATATTATCAACTTTTTTGTGGCTAAAAAAATAAAACCCTGTAAAATCAATACTTTACAGGGTTTTTTGTGGAGTCGGAGAGTATTGGTATTATATATTTAGATTTTTTGTTTAAAGTATAATAAATGCTATATTTGATAGTAATAACGCTATGTTGTAGTTATTTTCTGTTTGCAAGATATAATAAACAATAACTATTTTGTCACCTATTTTGTCACCTATTTTGTCACCTATTTTGTCACCTATTTTGTCACCTGTTTTGTCAGCCTAATTTAAAACACAATTATTTTAATAATAATGAAACATTCTTTTTACTTAAAAAATCCTCAAAACCAAAAAGGAGAAAAGCCATCGTTAATCTATTTTACATGTCATTTTAATAAAGAGAAAAAAAAGTTTGTTTATTCTACAGGAGAAACAATAGCTCCAATAAATTGGGATTTTGATTATAGGCAACCTTATTTAAAAGGAAAACATAAGGTTCCTAATAATTTAACAGTAAATACTCAGCTATCAAGGTATTCTCAGAAATTTGAAGAAACTCAGGCATTATGTTTAAAAATTAATGAAGAATTTACTTCAAAAATATTACGTGATTCATTTGATTTAGAGTTTAAAAAAATTTCTAAAAAGAGTAATAGTTTTTTTGATGCATACGATGATTTTATGATGGAAAAACAAAAACGTAAAGAATGGAAACCTTCAACAATAAAAAGATATATTAATATAAAAAACCACTTACTTGATTTTGAAGCTAGAAAAAAATACAAACTTACATTCAGTACAATAAATAATAATTTTGATACTGAATTTAAAGATTTTTGTTATAGAGTCTTAGACCATAGTACCAATACATTTGCCAGAAACCTTGGACTATTTAAAACATTTATGTTTTGGGCATTAAAAAATAAATACACATATAACAATGCTTTTATAGATTTCAAAAAACCAGAAAGAGTTATCACTAAAGAAATTGCGTTAAATTTAGATCAAGTAAATGAAATTTACACATACCAACCTCAGTCTCTGGCATTAGAAAAAGTTAAAGATGTTTTTGTGTTTCAATGTTTAACAGGACTTAGGTATGGAGAGTTAAAAAGAATAAATAAACGTACTGTAACTGAAAATTCAATCCTAATTAAGGAGGAAAAAGATGTTGCTAAAGAAGTAAGAGAAATTCCTCTATTTGAAGTTAGTAAAAATATTTTAGAAAAATATAAATTTCAATTACCATTAATTAGTAATCAAAAGCAGAATCAGTTTATTAAAGAAATATTTAAAAATGCTCAATTTACCTTTGAAGTAGAATATAGTAGAACTAAAAATAGGGAACATAAAATACTAAAAGCACCATTTTATAAAAGGGTAAGTACTCATACTGCCAGAAGGACTTTCATTACAATTTTAAAAAATAAAGGAGTTGCAGATAAAACAATTATGGAGATGACTGGGCATAAAGATTTTAAAACGTTTAATAGTTATTATAAAGTAGATAATCTTGCAAAACATGACGCTATTAATAAGGCATTTTCAGCATTAAAAATTGATTAACTATGAATTGGAAAGAGTTTCAAGATCACTCAGATATAGCTCCTATTAAAGAAGCAGATTTTTTAATAATAAATAAAGTTAACAATGAACTAAACAATTGGGTTGAAACTACGATTAACAACCTAAAAGACTCGAAAGATGCAGAAAGTGAATTTGCGAATTTGTTTTTTGATGTTAGAAAAAAATATGTAGAACAATTAATTAAACCAATAGCTTCTTATGAAATATTAATAAAAGGGAATGATAATAATTTTCCACTAATATTTAATCAAACTAATTTAAATAAAATCTTAACAATATTTGATTCAATTTTTAAACACAGCAAAAAAGAGGATAGAATAAATTTGTTTAAAAAAAGTTTTTTTGAATTTAAGTTAGCGAAATCAAAATATCATCTTTTAAAACAACTTTTATTAACAGTAAATGAAAATGTAATTAATCCTAAAGACCGTCTTCCAAACTTTGATACTTTTGAAGTTTCTACTTTACATCATTATAAAGAACAAACAAAAATTGCATCTAAATTAAATGATAATTATGAAGATCAAATAAGTAATTTATTATCAAGAAATAAAGAATCTATACAGGAATTAAGAGAACTAAATCAAGAAATATTAAAATTAGAAAAAAAATATTATAAGGCTGATACAGAATTATCAGAAGTTAAATCGGAGCTAAAAACTACTAAAAATCAATATCAAATAATAAAAAACTACATACCTGTATTAGAATCTTCAAATGTCATTCAATTTGATATAACTTATTGGGGAGATAATTATCCTGCTTTAAAAGTATTTTTCAATTTTTTGATTGAAAGAAAAATCTCTTATTTAAATTGGAGTTTATTTGCGTCTCTAATGTGTAAAGGGAATGAAGATCCTATTGATTTTACTTTTAATGATTTTTCAAAGAAAGATTATGGTTATATGTTTTATCTACTTAAAGAGTTTTTTGTATTTGAAATTAGAAAAGACCGCTCTTCATTTAATGATTTTTTAAATTTTAAATTCAGAATAAATGGTAGTAAATTTAAAAAAAATGATATATCTAAATTTGTAAGAAATTATGGTGTAGATGTTACTAAAATAGGAACGGATGAAATAGAATCTTCAGAATTGAAAAATCAAAAAATGATAGAGAATTTATATTTAGATATAAAAACTAGAATTTTTTAGTAGTTTAAAATTTCTAATTCTTCTCTTTATTCTCCTTTTTTTATCATTTTGCCAACCTAATTATTTTTTGTAAATATCTGTATTTTAGTTTTTTGTGTTTGATTTTAAAAAAATAAGTCTTCCTGTTTTTTCTCTTTTTTCTCTAATCTTTCTTTGTAGTATACAATTAGCGCTAGTTGTAATTCATTAATATTAAATAATAATAATTATGACAAAAATTGTAATAACAACAAAAGAGGAATTGTCTGAAATTATAAATAAAACAGTCGGACAACAAATAAAAGAATTAAAATCATCGATTAATAAGTTAGCTAAGCCTAGCAAGAAAAACCTGACCATTAAAGAGGTTGCAACGCAGTTAAACGTATCAGAGTTAACTGTCCGTAATTATATAACAAAGGGTTTTATTAAGGCAGAGAAAATTGGTCGAAGAGTGATTATTAATGCGGAAGCATTAGAGGACTCATTATCAGAAGTAAAATCTTTAAAATACAGAAGGTAATGAGACAGCTTTATAAAACAGAAGAATTTCCTGTGTGCGAAATTCAAAAATTGGTAAATGATGTTAATTCTCATATAAACCATATACAAAGTAATTATAGTTGTGACACTAAATCATCTGAGTTATTAAATTGGATTGCAGAAAAATTAAATTCAATATCCAAAATAGCAAGAAGAGATGTTAGGTTTGATTATTTGTTTATTCAATCAGAGATAGACAAACTCTACAAAATAGATAACTCTTTAACAGGATTTATCATTAGGCTTGACTTTAATAAAGAAAAAGAACCTAATAGAGGATTCTTAGAGTTTAATTTAACCAAAAAATAAGAGCTATGAATTATTTAAGAATAGGAGTAGATTATTTTAAAATAACAGAAAAGCCATTACATAGCGGAGACACAATTACTACACTGGTTAAATGGAATAAAAGTGAAATAAGTACAGATCACGGTAAATCGTTTTTACAAAAAATACCAAAATATGATGGTTTTGTGACTATTCCAAGTCACGTTGATTTTAAAGAAAAAATTAAGGGATTTTATAATGAGTACCATCAGCTTAAACATGATTTGAAAAAAGGAGAGTTTAATAAAACTAAAATGTTTTTAAAACATATTTTTGGTCAGCAATATGCACTAGGGTTAGATTATCTAACAATTTTGTGGCATTACCCAACACAAATTTTACCCATATTATGTTTAGTAAGTAATGAAAGAAGTACTGGTAAAACTACTTTTTTAAATTGGTTAAAGCTGATTTTTGAAAAGAACATGACTATAAATAAAAATGAAGATTTTAGAAGTCAATTTAATGCAGATTGGGCAACAAAACTTATCGTGGCAATAGATGAAGTTTTACTTGACAGAAGAGAAGATAGTGAAAGGATTAAAAATCTTTCTACAGCTAGAACATATAAGATAGAGCATAAAGGAAAGGACAAAATAGAAACTCCTTTTTTTGGTAAATTTATTTTATGTTCTAATAATGAGGATAACTTTATTTTAATTGATGATAAAGAAATTAGGTATTGGGTTCTTAAAATTCCAACAATTAATCAGGGAATGGAAGTGTCAGATTTATTAGAGGATTTAGAATCTGAAATACCATATTTTTTAAACTACATTAACCAAAGAAAACCTAATGTAACCAAAAAAACCAGAATGTGGTTTACTAAGGAGCAGATAACAACAGAAGCTTTGATTAAATTAGTTAGAGGAAATAAAACCAATTTGGAAAATGAAATATTTGAGCTTTTAAAGGATGATTTTATCAAGTTTGAAAAATCAGCTTTATGTTACAGCGCATCGGATTTGGTCGACAAGTTAAAAGCTAATAATGTAAGAACAACACCAACAAAGATTTCTAAAATTTTGAAAGATAAGTTTGGTTTAGAACAGAAAAATTCTTCTTATACTCGTTATAATTTGTCTAGTTATCCTAGTATTGAAGATTCTAAGCATTATGTAGAAAGTACAATATGTAAAGGAAGATATTTCAAAATTGAAAAGGAATTAGTTTTTAAAAGTGTTGATTGTTGACGATGTAGCACAATCATAGTGATACACTACAATGCAAAATCGACTTGATTTCAACAACAGTTCAACAATAAATATTAATTGTTGAACTGTTGTTGTTTTGGAGTTGACGTGAAAACTATTGTAAAATATAGTGTTTAGGAATATCATCAACAAAACAACATATTTTATTATTTTTTTATGTAGGTTTTGATTACGTATTACCGATTTGTGTTGGTTTTGTGTATTATCATTAGGTTTATGTAGGTTAAGTTATGTTGTATTATTGTTTGTATTAGGTTAAATCGTTGGTTAAGTTATGTTGTATTGTTGGTTAATCTAACTTATAGTGTTGGTTTAGTGTTTGTATCACTAGGTTTATGTTGGTTTAGTGAAGTCGCAACACGTTTTATTGTTGTTTGAATTAGGTTAAAGCGTTGGTTAAGCTAGATTGGAAAGTTGGTTAAGTTTAGTTGTATTGTTGGTTGATCTAATCATAAAGTGTTGGTTTAGTGTTTGTATCACTAGTTTTCATGTTGGTTAAGTAAAGTTACAACACGTTGTATTGTTGTTTGAATTAGGCTAAAGCGTTGGTTAAGTTAGGTTATTCTGTTGGTCGAGTTAAGTTGTAATGTTGGTAAAGTAGGTTGTGTTTGGTTTTGATAAACAAAGCTTACTGTTAGTGTAACATTATAATTCAATGATATTAATTAGTAATAGGATATTATTTTATTAATATTAATACCTCTTTATAAAAAGTATTCTGAATATTAAATACACTAGCACTATTAAAAGTTAAAAGCATTCACAAAGAGTGGATAACTTTTACTGAAAACCATAATGCATTATTAGTTAATATTTATATTTTTAATGATTAAATAAAAGCTATTAATGTCATTATATCAACCATCAGTATTAAAGCACTATTTAAAATTACAAGATAGTGAAGCCATAAATAAAGCCTATACTAAATACAAAAGATACTTTCTTAATCCTACAATACAAGATAATATACGTAGCTCTAAAGAAGAAGAATACCAAGGTATATTCCTTACAGAGTTATTTGTAAATGTATTAGATTATACACTTAAACCAAAAGCTAACTTTAATCTTGTAGCAGAGTATAAAAACCAAAACAATGCACGTAAAGCAGATGGTGCAATATTAGATAACGATATTGCTATTGGTGTTATAGAATTAAAAGGTACTAACACTAAAGATTTAGAAAGCATACGTAAACAAGCGTTCGATTATAAAGCTAATCAAAAAGGATGCGTGTATGTTATAACTTCTAACTTTGAAAAACTAAGGTTTTATATTAACGATGCAACCGAGTTTGAAGAGTTTAATCTGTTCGAGCTTACACCAGAGCGTTTTGAGTTATTATACATCTGTTTACAAAAAGACAATGTATTAAATAATACACCTCTAAAAATTAAAGAGCAGTCCGTTGTAGAAGAAGAACAAATCACAAAACAATTCTATAAAGACTATTCACTATTTAAACGAGAGCTATTTAGAGACCTAGTAAAACGCAACGCAAAAACGTTAAAATCACAAGCGTCTAATGACACCTCGAGCGCAGTCGAGAGGTCACAAGAAGAATTATTAGAAGTGCAACGTCTTGAAAAAAACGTTAAGCTAACACTCTTTAAAAAATCACAAAAACTAATAGACCGTTACCTATTTATTTTCTTTGCAGAAGATAGAGGCTTACTACCACCAAATAGCACACAACAAATATTAGATAAGTGGAAAGCAGATGTAGATTTTGGAGACGATAGACCACTTTACGTACTATTTAAACAATACTTTAATTTCTTAGATACAGGAAGAGCAGGAACAACTAAAAGAGCCGAAATATATGCTTATAACGGTGGTTTATTTAAAGAAGATAAAACCTTAGATAGCTTAGATATAGATAGCGATTTACTATACAAACACACCAGTAAATTAGCAGCTTACGATTTCGAGAGTCAAGTAGATGTGAATATACTAGGTCATATCTTCGAAAACTCTTTAAACGAAATAGAAAGCGTTAATGCAGAAATTGAAGGTGCAGACTTCGATAAACAAAAATCTAAACGTAAAAAAGATGGTGTCTTTTACACACCAAAATACATTACAAAGTACATTGTAGAAAATACGGTTGGTAAACTGTGTGAAGAAAAGAAAACCAAGCTAGGTTTTAAAGAAGAAGAATATTTTAAAGGGCGTAAGAATAGACAAAAAGCTACCATTACCAAATTAGTAGATATTTTAGATACTTATCGTGATTGGTTACTACAACTAACTATTTGCGACCCAGCATGTGGCTCAGGTGCATTCCTTAATCAAGCTTTAAACTTTTTAATTGCAGAACACCAATACATAGATGAGCTTAAAACAAAAGTATTAGGTGGTGGCTTACAGTTCCCAGATATAGAAAACACAATATTAGAAAACAACATTTACGGTGTAGATTTAAACGAAGAGTCTGTAGAAATAGCAAAACTTTCCCTATGGTTACGCACAGCACAACCAAGACGTAAATTAAACGATTTAAGTAACAATATTAAATGTGGTAACTCTTTAATAGATAGCAAAGCGGTTGCAGGCGATAAAGCCTTTAATTGGCAAGAGCAATTTCCTAAAGTATTTGAAAATGGTGGTTTTGATGTCATTATTGGTAATCCGCCTTATGTAAGACAAGAATTGTTTAAAGACCATTCAGAATATCTAAAAAAGTATAATGTTTATTCTGGGAAAGCAGACTTGTTTACATATTTTTTTGAAAAAGCAAACAATTTATTGAAAACGAATGGATATTTATCATTTATATGTTCAGGTAAATTTTTTGAAGCAAATTACGGTAAACCTTTAGTAAAGTATCTGGTTAAAAATTTTGTTTTTCAAGAAGTAATAAATTTTGATGATTTAGAGGTTTTTGAAGGAATTTCAGCATATCCTCTAATTTTTACTGGGGTAAAGAAAACGCCAAGTATTAATTATCATTTTAAGTTTTGTTTCATTCCTGACTATGTTAAAAATAAAATTAGCGAAATCGTTTCAAATATTCCTTTTTCAAAAGTAAATATAAATGACTTTGTAGAATTTGATTATAACTTTTATGATACTGAAACAGCAAATGTTTTTAAGAAGATAAATAGAAATAGTATTTACTTAAATGATTTAAATCTTTTACCATTAGTAGGTGTTAAAACAGGTTTTAATGAAGGTTTTATGTCAAAAGAGAATACAGTAATATCAAGACCTTACATATTTGGGAAAAATATAAAGCGTTTTTTAACTCCTTTAAATGAAAACAAGATAATTTTCCCTTATGTAAAAAAGGAAAATTTATATCAATTAATGAATGAAGATGAAATAATTAACAATAAACATTTAGAACATCATAGAGAAAAACTTGAAAGAAGAGCTATAATTAAAGATGGCATAAAAAATGGTTCAAAAAAATGGTTTGAATATCAACAAATAAATAGAAAGTTAGATTTTGAAAAAGAATATATAGTATACCCAAATGTTTCTTTAGGAACAAACTTTACTTTATCTAAAGGAAATGTTATTGATATGACTGGTTTTATAATACCTTCTAATGACAAATTTCTATTATTTTTATTGAATTCTAAAATAACCAAATTTGTAATGAATAAAATTGCAATTTCAAGAAGAGGAGGTTATAATGAGTATAAAGTTCAATATTTAAGTAAAATACCACTTAAAGATATTCAAGATTCAGAAAAAAAGAAATACAGGGAAGTTGTAGATATTATAGTTAACAATAATGATAAGTTATATAATCTATTAAACAAATTCCAAACCTACTTAAAACAAAAATTCAAATTAGAAAAACTCCCAAAAAAACTACAAAATTGGCACGAATTAGAATTTGGTGACTTTATAAAAGAGCTTAACAAAGCGATAAAAACAAATAACAAACAACGTGTTAAAGATAGTTTAGAAGAAGTACCAACCCTAACCAAAAAAGACGAGTTTGAGTGGTTAGACCTCTTTGAAGATAACAAACAAAAAGCACAAGCCTTACAAACCCAAATCAATCAAACCGATAAAGAAATCGATGCTATGGTATATGAACTATATGGGTTAACTGAAGAAGAAATCCAAATTGTTGAGAATAGTTAATTAAAACATAATAAAAAATATGGCAAGATTAGTAATTAAATGTAAAACAGCATCTACAGTATTGGATGGTGTTGAAATTAAACCATCAATAACTTTAATAGAATCAACTATCTATTTAGAGCCAAATAAAATACCAACAGAAGCAAGTATTAAAGCATTGAAAGAACAGTATTCAAATACAGCTGTTCAATTTGCATTACCAGCAGGAGAGATTTGTACATGTGAAATTGATATAGTTGAATAATTCGTAAAACCTTTAAAAATATGGCATTTAATCCTAAAACAGAATACACTATAGTTCCTACAGAAATAAGTATTAAAGATTTTTTTGAATACAAAGAGGATTATGTAACAAGACCACCATATCAAAGAAAGGCTGTATGGAATAAAAAGAAAAAACAAGCTTTAATGGATAGTCTATTTAGACGTTATTACATTCCAAAACTTGTAATAAGAGAAGTTAGAAAAGATGATACAGGCACAGTTAGTGAAATTGTAGATGGTCAACAACGTATTACTACTGTCCAAGATTTTTTTGATAATAAGTATCCTTTACCAAAAACATTATCCGATTTAGGTGATGGTTTAGCAGGTAAATATTATAAAGATTTAGGCACAGATATTAGAAAATTTATTGATAAATCTCTTAAATACCAGGCAGATGTAATTAAGAACATAGAGGAGCCTAACAATGTAGAACATCAAATTATAGCAACTGAAATATTTTGGCGTTTACAACAAGGTGAATCCCTTAATTATATGGAAGTAGCTCACGCTCAACTATCAAGTTTAAGTAGAAATTTTATTGTTAAATATTCTGATGACTTAACTTTTGATTACGAAGCTTACACTCCAATCGATTCTAATAAAGATAAATTACCTTTTTTTAATTTATTGGATGTAGATAATGGAAGAATGAAACATCTTCAATTTATGGCACGTTTCTTATTAATTGAAAAAGAAGGTGGTTATACAGATTTAAGTGATAAAAAAATCACTGAGTTTATCAATGAACATAAAACTAAAAATGGTATTGGAGATTATTCATTTGAAAATGAAAAATTAGCTTCTAATGTGAAAACTAATCTAAATATATTTTATAGCATCTTTAAAGATGACGCTATGCTAGATGATAATAATGGTATAAAAGAGTTTTCTACAGAGTATTTTATTATTTCAATCTATATGCTAATTCGTCATTTAAGAATGTATTATGTAATTGATGAAGAAACGAAAGTTAATATAAAAGAATTTGTATATGACTTTTATAAGAGGTGGAAAACTTACGACGAAGGCACAGATACAGATTTATTAACTTTTAGTAATAGACGACAACAAGGAGAAACTGATTTAGAAGTAAGAGATATGATCTTGCGTCAAATATTCTTCAAATATGTTTTAGATAACAATATTTGTTTAAAAGAGAAGGATTCAAATAGAGCTTTTTCTGAATTACAAAGAATATTAATTTATAGACAGGGCAAAGGTTTATGTCAACAATGTTTAAGGGAGGGAGTTCCCGAAAAAGAAGCAAAAGTGAGTTGGTCTAAATATCAAGCAGATCACGTTTTACCACATTCTAAAGGAGGTGAAACAATATTAGAAAACGGCGAGTTATTGTGCGCTTTTCATAACCTTTCAAAAGGTAATAGAACCTAATTATCGTTTTATGTCATTAGAAGAAAAGAAATATGATGTAGAAGCTAATAATGATTGGGCTAAAAATGTAAAAGGTGAGCACTTGTTTATAGATAATGCTCAAAGAGGTCGTAAAGGTTATTTCTGTATTGGTTGCGATAAGCAAATGGAAGCTGTTATAAGAAAGAAAAACCCAAATCATAGATCTTATTTTCGTCACGTTCCTGTTGACATTGAAAAAGACGATACACCTTGCACCTTTAGTAATCGTCAATATAGAGAAACTTTAGCAACAGATATTCTACAAAGGGTAAAAGCTATAAAAGTACCAAATGTTTACAAATATCCACCAAGAGGTGAAGATGGAGCACCAATGCTGTTAGAAAAAGCAAAATTTGTAACTGCAAAAAAGGTCAAATCTCAATTAACCTTTTATGAAGATTGTAAGGGAGCTATAAAATATGGTAAAAATCCAGAAGTTGAAGACAGGTATTTATTAATTAGACCCGATGTTACTTTTTTTGATGCTAATAACAAGCCTATATTATTGATAGAATTAGTAATCACTCATAAAGTAAAAGAAGAAAAGAAAATTAAGTTAAGACGATTAGGTGTTGATACTGTTAGTATTATAGTGCCTAAATCTTCCGCACAAGAAATTGAAGACAATTTTAAAACAACAAAACGAGTAAAATGGGAATATAATGGAATCGAAGCAAGCACCAAATATATACGAGTTTCCTCTGGAACTTCAGAAGGAATACTGGAATTTGATGAAGACCAAAGAAGAATTTTTGAAGAATCGCTCACCTGCCGCAAAGCGAGACTTAATAACACGCTACGAACTATTAAAAAAAGCCTTCAATCTGAACCTTACCGAAGAGCTGAACACGACTTTGAATCTGAATTATCAAGAATTGAGAGCGCTACAAAAGCAGAGAGAGAGGGACTGGAACAAATGGAAGAAAGATTTGAACGAGAAATATATGCAGAATTTAGAGGCAAGTTCGATGAGATTAAAGAAAGACGAGAAATTGTTAGTACTGAAAGATCAAACTTTGAACGGAAAAGTAGAAACTTGGAAACAAGATATCTTAACAAAAGAAGAGAGATTGAACGAGAGGAAGAAGAGCTATCAAGATGTATTAGAGAAAGCTCAGACATTGAAGAAAAATCAAAATCAATTAGAAATTCTATCGATCGAGTTAGAAGAAAAATTAAAGATTTACCAAAGACGTTTAAAAAACTTGAAATTGAATCAAAAAGAAAGTTTGACACAGATAGAAGAGAACTTGAAAATGAAGAAAGAGAGCTTGTTAGTTCAGTTACAGAAGAATTTTACAGAGGAATTAGATCAAATACCAGAAAATTTCCCGAAGGAATTAGAAATATATTGGAAGCAAAAAGAATGGGATACGATTTCGAAAATGCTAAACGCGAAGAAAATAGCTATAAAAGGGCACGTGAATTATTTAACAAGGGAACTTGGAAAGCACGGTAAATCATTAGAATGGTTTCTTGAAACTTATAAAGATGAGATTAATTAAAGATAATATAGTAAATCCTAGTAATTGTGTGGTAAAAAGTTGTACATTTGCATTAACAGTACACACCACGCTACCCATAAGCACAGCGTCCCAGGGTGTGTCTTTTGCTTTTTATAGGTTTCTTTTTATTAAAATTTAAAACTCAACCTATATAAATGTTCGACAAAAATCCATTCACACTTACTCAACAAGTCAAGCAACTACAAGATCGTGGTTTAAAAATCAAACATCCTCGTATTGCTGAGAAATATCTTATAAATATTAGTTATTATAGGTTAGGAGAGTACTGGTATGTAATGCAGTCTGATAAAGAAAATCATATTTTCAAACCCAATAGTAAATTCGAAGATGTTATAGCTTTGTACAATTTCGATGCAGAGTTAAGATTGTTACTTTTTGATGTTATAGAAAAGATAGAAATTAGTTTGCGTACTAAATTAATCTATTACTTATCTCATGAAATAGATCCTTGGTGGTTTTGTAATTCAGAGATTTTTATAGATAGATTGAAATTTTCCAGAACATTAGCTAAAATAGAAGAGGAAGTAACTAGGTCAAGAAGTAAAGATGTCACAATAAAACATCATTTTAAAAAGCATAAAGATGATTTAAGATTTCCTCCATCATGGAAAACTTTAGAACAAGTAAGTTTTGGTAATTTATCAAAGTTATATGGTAATTTACATCATAGAATAAATTCTAAAGATGAAATAGCAAAGGATTTTGGTGCAGTAAACCATACCTATTTACCAAGCTGGTTGCAGTCAATAGCTCAGATACGTAATTTTTGTGCGCATCACTCTAGGTTATGGAATCGTAATTTACCTAGTACAGTAAAAATATTACCAAACCCACCAAACCCTTGGATAACAGATAGTCACAATGTGCCAAAACAACACGAGTTTTCTAAACTTTATATACATATGTGTTTAATGAGGTATATGCTTAATGCCATTTTACCTAAAAATGAGTTTGGAAATAAATTAAATAGTTTACTTTTAAAATATCCTAATGTAGATCCTAATGCACTAGGTATGAAACCAAATTGGCAAGATGAACCACTATGGAAATAATAAAATCAATAATAATTTAAAACCAACCAAAATGAAAAAATTAATCTTATTCTTATTACTACCTATTTTTAGTATTGCTCAAGACGGAGAATCTACTACAAAAAAAGAACAAGTATCAAATTATATATCAGATGCAAACTTCAAAACAATTTTTAATTCTCATATGTCTCAAGCTATTGTAGGTGATTCAGATTTAAGTAGTCTAGGATCTTATGTTAGTATAGATGTAGTTAAACCCAAATTATCATTAGCTATTACAAAAAACTGGTTTAGTAAAAATGATTATTTAGTTGGAGCAACCACATTAAAGTTTGATGGAGGTATTAATGAAGGTGTTGCAACTGTATTTAGTGATGAGCAATATAATACAAACATCAACCTAAGATTGGATCAAAGCTTCGTGTTTAATTTTTGGGGTTTATCAAGATTTAAATATAGCATAGAAAACAAAAAACTATTAGACGAGAGTATATTAAAGATAGATAAGGATAAAACTGATAATTCAGAATATTTGAAATTATTAAATAACGAATTAGACAGTTTAGAAAAATCTAAAAAAACGAATACAATAGAATATCATGAAATAAAAGCAAAAGTTAAAGAGTTAGAAAAAAAAGATTATGAAACTTTAAAAAAAGAAAAAGAATTAGAAGCAGAATGGTCATCAGTTAGACTAGTTTGGTTAAATATGTATGCAAAATACGGCACTCAAAAATTGTATACTTATAACCCTACATTACAAATGTCTGACCAGTTAACTAAGCTAACACCAGAAAATCATGAGTTTGGATTAAGTTTGAATTTGTTTTATGATCAAGATAGAGATTTGGATTCATCTTATAAAAATTCTTGGGTGTATTTATTAAATGGTCAGTATGCTTTAAAGTACTCTTATGCAGATACTAATAATTCAAACGCTTTAACCACGGATAAAATTGTGACAGAAAATACAATTGGTAATCAAGCTAATTCAAACAGGTTTATAGAAGAAACAACAAATGCTTATTTATTTTCAACTTATGATACATTTAAAAGACATCAAATAGCTTTTGATTTTAATAAGAAAATATTAGAAAATTTCTATTTTCATGTTTATGGTGATTATAACGAAATAAAAGATTCTGATAATTATAATGGAAACTATAAGAATTTAGGTTTAGGGTTAATTTTTGGCTTAAATAAAAAAGACAAACCAAAAGACAAGACCATTATTAATTTTGAAATATTTACTTATTTTAAAGATTTAGAGGATAAGTTTGAAGATTCAGGAGATGAATTTTATAAAAGAGCAACTATTGGAGTGCGAACTACAATTCCGTTAATTTTAAATATGTAAAAATATTTTTTGTCACCTATTTTGTCACCTATAAAAATAAAACCCTGTAAAATCAATGCTTTACAGGGTTTTCTGTGGAGTCGGAGAGAATCGAACTCTCGTCCAAACAAGTAACCAAATAGCTTTCTACACGTTTAGTCTTTTCTTGTGTTTTCATCAGCAACCTGGTTAAAGACAACCTAGTTACTGCCTATCTTCTTAAAGTTTCGAATTGGCATCAAAGCGCTACCAAATCTATATTGACATTTACGATGCCTCAAAAAGGAACGCCGCCAATCAAGGCTTTCCATAGACATTTAGCTTGCTTACCTTGTAAGCCTAGGCGTAATCTTACTATAATTCAGATTAGGCAGCTAAAGCGTAGTTATTCTCGCCGTTTAAAAGTTGACCTAGCGTTTAACGTGTCTCATAGTCGTTACACGACGTGCTTACCATCTAATTAATCTCGCTGTCAAAACCAGTCGACCCCAAAATTGTTATGGCGTTACCCACTTTTGCTTTTAATGGCAAAAGTGCGTCAGGCTTTCGGTAGTCGCAATCATAGATGTGCTCCAACAATACCTCAATCCTTAACGCGGTCCTAAACCCAAAGTTAGTTTTAAATACCTTTTAAAGTAAAGGACTGCGAATTTACTAAAAATAATGTATCAAAAAATATACCAACACACATTTATAAAAAACTTAAGAAAAAATGACATTATTAGTATAAAAATTTCATTTGCTAAAGCTTAATAATAAAGGTATTTTAGCAGGATTAAAATGTATTACATGAAATTCGCAATAATAAAAGAACGTAAAAATCCACCAGATAGACGCGTTGTATTCTCACCAAAAGATTTAAAAACACTAAAAGATAATTTTCCAGAAGCAAACGTAGTAGTAGAAGCTTCAGATATTAGGGTTTTTCCAGATAAAGACTATTCAGATTTAGGATTTACAGTAACTCAAGATGTCTCAGAAGCAGACGTTATGTTAGGTGTAAAAGAAGTGCCTTTAGAGGCATTAATTCCTAATAAAAAATATTTTTTCTTCAGTCATACTATAAAAAAGCAGCCTTACAACCGTAAGTTGTTAAAAGCCATTTTAGAAAAAAATATCGAGTTATACGATCACGAAACCATCGTTAAAGAAAGCGGTGCAAGACTAATAGGTTTTGGTCGCTACGCAGGATTAGTTGGTGCTTATAATGGATTTAGAGCTTTAGGATTACGTGACGGTTTGTTTGAACTTCCAAAGGTAGAACACTTAAAAGATTTAGATGAGGTAAAAGCAGAGCTTGATAAAATAAAATTACCTAACATAAAGATTGTGCTTTCTGGAACAGGTAAAGTCGCAAAAGGCGCTAAAGAAATTTTAGACCATTTAAAAATTAAAGAAGTAAGTGATGCGTTATACTTAACTACAGATTTTACAGAGCCAGTTTATTGCATGATTGATGTTATGGAATACAACAAACGTAAAGATGGTAAAGTAGGAAGTAGACCAGAATTTTATAAAGATCCAAGCGGTTACGAAAGTAATTTTATGCCTTATGCTAAGGTAACCGATTTTTTTATCGCAGGTCATTTTTATGGTGATGGCGCACCTTATTTATTTACAAGAGAAGATGCAAAACATCCAGATTTTAAAATCAATTTGGTAGCAGATGTGTCTTGTGATATTGATGGACCAGTTGCTAGTACAATAAGACCATCTACTATTGCAGATCCATTTTATGGTTACGATCCAATAACAGAACAAGAAGTGCCATACAATGCAAAAGGAGCAATTACCGTTATGGCTGTAGATAATTTACCATGTGAATTACCAAAAGACGCAAGTGAAGGTTTTGGAGAGATGTTTTTAAAATCGGTGATACCAGCATTTTTTAATGGTGATAAAAACGGTGTTTTAAAACGTGCAAAAATGACAGAAAACGGAAAATTAACCAAAAGATATGCCTATCTACAAGATTACGTAGATGGAAAAGAATAAGGTTAAGGTAGTTTTTTTTAACTAAATTGTTTTAAATTTATAGTAACACGCAACTATTTAGATGTTTAGTCATCTATTAAATGTAATCAATAATTAAAGAATATGAAATTTTCAAAACTACTATATGCTTTTGCATTCCTTCTAATAGTTTTTTCTTGTGAGAAGGATAACAATATTCCTATTAACCAAGAACAGGAAGATGGTTTAACAGATAATCCTTTTTTAGCAAATTTTGGAAATTCTATTTCTGCTAGTTTTATTGGTCAAGTTGTAGATGAAAACAACCAACCAATTGTTGGTGTAAACATCACTTTAGGAAGCGGATTTGCAACTACAGATGTTAATGGTGTTTTTACTGTTAATGAAGCAACTGTTTTTGAAAAGCTAGCCTATATCAAAGCATCTAAGCAAGGCTACATTACAGGATCAAGATCTTTAGTGCCAACCAATGGTATAAACCAAGTAAAAATTATGCTATTAGATGCAACACCAATTGCAACTATAGTTTCTGGTCAAGCCATAACTATAGATTTACCAAATGGTACAAAAGTAGATTTTGAAGGTAGTTTCGAGACAAATTTAGGAGTTCCTTACCAAGGAAATGTAGATGTTGTTTTAAAGCATTTAAATCCTGATGAAGACGATATGAACCTACAAATGCCAGGTATGTTAATAGCACAAGATTTAAATGATCAATTACAAGTGTTAGAAACTTACGGTATGATTGCTGTAGAATTAATTGGAGCTAACGGAGAAGATTTAAACATCGCTTCTGGTACAACAGCAACTATAACTATTCCTGTTCCAACCAATGCAACAAATCCGCCAGCAACAATACCATTATGGTATTTTGATGAGCAATATGGGTATTGGATAGAAGAAGGTGAAGCTACACTAATAGGTAGTGAATATGTTGGAGATGTTTCGCATTTTAGTTTCTGGAATTGTGATGCACCTTTTGAAGTTGTTCAAGCATGCATTACGTTACAAGATAATAACGGAAACCCTTTGCCAAGTTTATATACTCAATTGACGTTACAAACGACTACATGGAATTCAACTTCAGCAGGATATACCAATAGTAACGGAGAAGTTTGTGGTTTAATTGCTGCTAATGAAGCGTTGACTTTAACAGTTCCTAATTATGGTTGTGATGTGTTTACAACTACAATTGGACCATTTTCTGCAGATGATACAGTTACGGTTACAGTAACAAATTCAACAGAACAAATCACAACACTAACAGGAATGTTTAATGATTGTGATGGTAACCCAATTACTAATGGTTATATGCAATTAGTTAATGGTAACAATGCGCAAATTATACCTATTACTGATGGAACCGTAAACGAAAGTATTAGTTATTGTGCTTCCAATAGTGCTTATACGATTAATGTAGTAGATGTAAATTTAGGTCAAGAAACAGATACGTTTACAGGAAATTTTACTACTACAACAGATTTAGGAACAGCTTCAACATGTGTAACATTAGGCGACTTTGATAATGATGGTGTTTATGATCTGGATGAAGATATTAACGGAAACGGAAATTTATTAGATGATGATACAGATTTAGATGGCATACCAAATTATCAAGATGAAGATGACGACGACGATGGTATAAATACTGTAGATGAAGTATATGGAACAAATACTAATCCTATGGATCAAGATAGCGATGGCGATAACATACCTGATTATTTAGATCCGCAAGATGTTGCTGTTTATGGTGCTGAATGGTTTTCTGAAGATTGCGATGGATTAACTTACGACTTAGAACAGTTTAACGATAATTACATAAACTCTGTAATAACGTTTCATGAAACTCAAGCAGATGCAGATTCAGCTGTAAATCCCTTAGTAACTCCTTATGATAATGTAAATAATTTAGATATGTTGATTGTAAGAGTTGAAAATACTATTACAGGTCAAGTTTCTACTAATGGTGTTTTTTATTTATTAGGTCCGCCAACATATATAGATTCTGACAATGATGGTTTATTTGATTGTGAAGAACTAACCGGAATAGATAATGGTCAATCTATAGCTAATCCAAACGGAAACATTACAGATCCGGATAATCCAGATACCGATGGAGATGGTGTTAATGATGGCGATGAAGCTATAAATGGAACCGATCCAAACGATGCTACAGATTTTTAAAACTAATAAAAAAGCTTCCTAATTAGGAAGCTTTTTTATTGCTGTTATTTTTAAATGCATAATAAAATACGCCTAAAAATAATGCAAAAAGACTTGTGAATAACCACGCATTGTAATGCGCTTTAGGTTTGAGAATTATTTCAAAACAACTTTCAAAAATAGATATAGGTTGACTTAAAATTTCCCAAGAATTAAATCTTAAATATCTTCCTAAATACACACCAAAAGCAACTAAAACTATAAGTAAAGGTGTGATGTAGGTTGAGGTTGTTTTGCCAAATTTCTTTTTAAAAACCGTTTCCATAGTCAACATCGATTGATAGAAAAAATACATGCCTGTAACAGCAAAAGCACTTATAGTTAATACATCTAACCAAATACGGTTTGGATGACTGTATTGTAAATGAAACAGATCGGTAATTATATACGGCGCATTAGGTAAAAACAATAACCAAACTATGCTAATTACACTAAAGGCAATAGTATTTAGTTTTTGTTGAAATGATAAATAAGTACTTATGGCAAAAGGGATAAAGGCTAAAAATAAATTCCATACTAAGAACAAATAGTAATAAGTACCAGTCAACTTCATTCTTATCATTAATATAAATAGGCTAAAAACAGATAAGCCTATAAACGTTGAAAAGATTTTGCTTTGGTCAATAAGTAGTTGTTTTATGTTATTCATTGTGTAAAAGTTTTAAGTCGATAAAATAAATGGTAATAACGCCTAAAATGTAAGCCACTAAATCCTGTATGCTAAAGTTGGTTCCAAATACAACTCTTAAAAGTTTAAATTGATTGAGATTTAAATTATTTAGAAGCTGAAAATATTGCGCAAATTCAATACAAAATGCAATTATTAGAGTAATAATTGCAATTTTTAAAGAAGACATTCTACTGAATGTTTTAAAAAATGAAAACACCAAAATAGTCGCCAAAAAATCACCAAAAGTGTGTCTGATAAAACCGCTTTTTAAGAATAGAGCGATACTAATTTCAGTTATTAGAATACAGATAAAAATGATGAGGTAGGTTTTGTTTATTTTCATGAGATTTCAACTTTTGGACCTAGATATTTTGGTTGTTTATTTATTATAACATCTATTACCGCTTTAGTTCTGGCAAAATATTCTCTTATTTTGGTTTTAAAACCGTAACGATTAGACACGTCTTTTGCGTTAAATGCAGTTGCATTAAGGTTAAAATTTTCAGCTAAATAAATAGCGCGTTCATTATGAAATTTTTGAGAAATAATAGTCACGTTTTCTAACCCAAAAATTTTCTTTGCTCGAACAACAGAATCTAAAGTTCTAAATCCTGCATAATCCAAATAGATATCGGTTTCTGGTATGCCAAGTTGCATTAAGTCCGACTTAAAAGAAGAAGGTTCGTCGTAATCCTTTCTGCTATTGTCACCGCTAATTAAAATTTTATCAATCTTATTGTTTTTCCATAGTAAATAGGCGGCTTCTAATCTGTATTTATAATATAAATTCACATAACCATTAGATGTTATTTTTCCAGCACCTAAAACTAGTCCAACCTTGTTTGTTGGTAAATTTTCAATGTTATCAAAGGTTTTGTTTTTTGCTTTATAACTTATTAGAAAATTACAAAGTATAACCGCTAATAATAAAATACATCCAAGTTTAAATAGTTGTTTTAAGCGTTTCATTTTTTAGTTGATTTTTGTTGAAAATTGATGTTTTTAAATTTTGAAAATCTGTTTTTAGTAAGCCTTTAAAATCTAAATCATAAAACCTGTTTAAGTTTTTTCCTAAGTGATAAGATTTTAAATAATAACGGTAATATTCTGGTAAGATTATTGTGCCTAAACACACAACTCCAAACAGGTATAAGCTTCTTTTACCATTACCAAAACATAGATATTGCAAAGCAATTTCATCTTCTTCTTTACTTGTGTAGCCTGTAATTACATGGTATGCGTCATGCCTTTCTGCTTTAGGTATTAAATCAAAACCATTTTGGTCTAAAAACACGCCAAGCTTGTAACCAAAACTTGTCTTAGTGTATTTTAAAAGATCTACTTTTGTTAAGTTCCAAGGTGTATTTTTCTTGAAATACTTGGTGTATATCCCTTGTGTGATTTCAAAAAGAAAGGCGACTAGATTTTTCCGATATCTTCTCATATGTTATATATTAAAGTACTTTGAATTTCAAAGTAAATTCATAAAAATTTTTGATTTATGTGTTTTTAATTAATTTTTCTAAAGCTTCAATGTGTTTTTTAAACTCAGCTTGTCCCAATTTTGTAGCGCTATAACGCGTGTTAGGTTTTCGGTTTATAAATTGTTTTTCAATTTTAATATACTCTGCTTTTTCTAATGCTTTGGTGTGACTAGCAAGATTACCATCTGTAGCGCCTAAAAGTTCTTTTAGCGTATTAAAATCGGCATACTCGTTAACCATTAATACAGACATAATGCCAAGTCTAATACGGTGATCAAATAGTTTATTTATGTTATTAATTATACTCATTTAACTTCCTGCAAAAGGCGAATTAAAAATGCCTACAGCTAATTCTGCCCAAATTAAAAACAACAAAAATACTATAATAGCAACGATTATATATTTCTTTTTTAAAGCTTTCATTTTAGCGATCATATTTAAAGTGCATCATCGAACCATAAATAATATGCATAAATCCAAAACCAATCACCCAAAACCAGAATCCGTAGCTAGGCATTAAAGCACAAATTAAGCCTAAAATAATTTGGGTAAACCCTAAATATCTAATATCGCCAATGCTATATTTTGATGCGTTTATTAAAGCCAATCCATAAAAAATAAGCATTAGAGCAGCAGTATGCCCATAGCGTTCCTGATTTAAAATGATTAAAATATAAAGTCCGCCAACAATTAATGGAATTAAAAAATTTATGACTAATCGCTTAGAGGAATTATCCCAAATTTTCTCGCCGTTTTTCTTTGCTTTTTTAGTAGTTAGAAAAATGCCAGTTCCTATGCTTAAAACAGCAACCATAATTAAAATAGCTGCACAAATTTTAAAGACATTTCCATCTAAAATTAAATAACCTCTAACCGAATTTGCTACTATATAATAAGCTATTGCAGCACCAATAAGCGCATATACACCAGCTAAAATACCAGATAAACCGCTTAATGAAATAAAACGAGACGACTTATTCATTAAGTGTTTTATCTCGCTAATGTCTTTTAAATAATCTTTATTACTCATATTTTAAAGTACTTTGAAAAACAAAGTAAAGTTTTTATTTTGAATATAACAAGTTAAAAGATTGCTAAAATTTTAAAAATTGAAATATAGCAAGCATTTCAATTTTTTTATTAAATTTAATTCTAACTAAAAATCAAAAAATTATGCTTGGGTTATTATTAATTATAGCAAATATTACTGGAGGAATTTTGCTTGGTCTGTCAACATTGGATAAATGGGATGGAGAAAGTAACTTTTTTAACAAAATAGCAGGTGTTTTAGCGCCTTTTCAAACCATAATTGGTGGCGCATTAGTTGTAATACCGTTGTTAAGACTTTTTGGAGGTCATTTTAGTCTGTATGGAATTATAAGTATTCTTGGAGGTATTTTACTACTTACGCACGTATTTGGCAAAGCGCCAGCATTTGAAAATTCATTAAGAAAATTATCTGACAAGTTAATGCCTTTTAAAGCGATTATCGGAATTGTTTTATTAGTGATTGGTATTTTAGCCATATTCTAAAATGAATCCTGCCGAACAATATATATTAAATCAGCCCGAACCTTTTCGGGCTATTTTATTGCATTTACAAATTTTAGTAGAACAAACTTTACCTGAAATAGAATTAAAATACAAATATAAAATCCCATTTTACTATTTAAAAGGAAAACCTTTTTGCTACTTCAATGCAAGTCATAAAAAGCAATTTGTAGATGTTGGTTTTGTAAAAGGTCCACAAATTAAAATACACCAAGAACATCAAATTACCGAAAATCGTAAAAAAATGATGTCACTTAGATACACGTCTTTAGATGCTATAAATGATAATATTTTTATAGATGTGTTGAAAGCAGCTAGTGAGTTGTATTGATGATTTTTTACAACACTGAAGCATCATGTACAAATATTGAATAAATTACAGCAGCCAAAGATACAAGTAGAAAAACTAACAATATGATACCAAAAGTAGATAATACTATTTGTACGCCAGCTACAGAATAAGAATCATCAAAAAAGTCTTTTAAAACCTGACGCCTTTTCTCTTTTTTAGGGTAACGTATAAAGAGGATTATATATCCAAATATAGGGTAAAATAACTCTCCCATTAAAACCTAAAAACTCTGCACCAATTTTCTAATCGCAACTAAATTAGTTAGTAAACCTTCTAAATTATCTAAGTGTAACATGTTTGCACCATCGCTTTTTGCGTTAGCTGGATCAAAATGTGTTTCTATAAATAAACCATCTACATTATTTACAACGCCAGCACGCGCAATAGTTTCGATCATATCTGGTCGTCCGCCAGTAACACCAGCACTTTGGTTAGGTTGTTGTAAAGAATGAGTGACATCTAAAACTACTGGTGCATATTGTTTCATTGTAGGGATACCTCTAAAATCTACAATCATATCTTGGTAACCAAACATAGTACCACGATCGGTAATCCAAGCTTTGTCACTACCTGCATCTTTTACTTTTTGTACAGCGTGTTTCATCGCTTCAGGACTCATAAATTGTCCTTTTTTAAGGTTGACTACTTTACCAGTTTTGGCAGCAGCAACAACCAAATCGGTTTGACGTACTAAAAACGCTGGAATTTGTAATACATCTACGTATTGTGCTGCTTTTGCAGCATCGCTAACTTCATGTATATCTGTAATGGTTGGTACATCAAATTTTTCAGACACTTTAGCAAGAATCTCTAATGCATTATCATCGCCTATACCTGTAAAACTATCTATTCTACTACGATTTGCTTTTTTAAAACTTCCTTTAAATACGTAAGGTATATTTAGCTTATCGGTAATGCTAACTACTTTTTCGGCAATACGGTAAGCCATGTCTTCGCCTTCAATAGCGCATGGACCACAAAGTAAAAAGAAGTTATTACTATCTGTATGTTTGATTTTAGGTATATCTTGAAGTGTCATTATTATAGTTTTAGATGTCACAAAGATACTATTAATGACCGAAATAAATAGGCTTTTATTTTTAGTTGAAATAAATAATCTTGGCAAACACATGCGTTAGCGATTGAAGAATTGTTGGAGCACATCTTTGATTGCGACTTCTGAAAGCGCGACACTTTGTAACTTGTTAATAATCTTTGTTTTAGTCAAAAAATAGGCGAAGTTACAAAGGGTAATGCCCAATTAAAAAATAAAGTGTTGAATATATATAATTTATACCTACCTTTGCACGCTTAAAATAAGGCACTATTTATGGCTAAGATTAAAAACATTGCAATTATTGCGCACGTAGACCACGGTAAAACAACGCTGGTTGATAAAATTATGTATCACTGTCAGTTATTTAGAGAAAACGAAAATACTGGTGATTTAATTTTGGATAATAACGATTTAGAGCGTGAACGTGGAATTACGATTACTTCTAAAAACGTATCGGTTACTTATAAAGACACTAAAATTAATATTATTGATACACCAGGTCACGCCGATTTTGGTGGAGAAGTAGAGCGTGTTTTAAACATGGCAGATGGTGTACTTTTATTAGTTGATGCTTTTGAAGGACCAATGCCTCAAACGCGTTTTGTACTTCAAAAAGCTATTGATTTAGGGTTAAAACCTTGCGTAGTTGTAAACAAAGTAGACAAAGAAAACTGTACGCCAGATGAGGTACACGAAAAAGTATTTGACTTAATGTTTGAACTTGGTGCAGAAGAGTGGCAATTAGACTTTCCAACAGTTTATGGTTCTGCAAAGAACAACTGGATGAGTGAAGATTGGAAGCAACAAACAGAAAACATCGAACCATTATTAGATATGGTTATCGAGCATATTCCTGAACCAAAAATTGAAGAAGGAACAACACAAATGTTAATCACGTCTTTAGACTACTCTAGCTTTACTGGTCGTATCGCTATTGGACGTTTAACACGTGGCGACTTAAAAGTTAACCAACAAATTACGTTAGTAAAGCGTGATGGTTCTATGGTAAAAAATAGAATTAAAGAATTACATGTCTTTGAAGGTTTAGGTCGTATAAAAGTAGATCAAGTACAAACTGGAGATATTTGTGCTATTGTTGGTCTTGATGGTTTTGAAATTGGTGATACTGTTGCCGATTTTGAAAATCCTGAAGGATTAAAAACTATCGCAATTGACGAGCCAACAATGAGTATGTTATTTACCATTAACGATTCGCCTTTCTTTGGAAAAGACGGAAAGTTTGTAACGTCAAGACATATTAAAGATCGTTTAACAAAAGAGTTAGAAAAAAACTTAGCCTTACGTGTACAAGAGACTGATAGTGCCGATAAATTTATGGTATTTGGTCGTGGTGTATTACACTTATCGGTTTTAATTGAAACGATGCGTCGTGAAGGTTATGAGTTACAAATTGGTCAGCCACAAGTAATCATTAAAGAAATTGATGGTGTAAAATGTGAGCCAGTAGAAGAAATGACTATCGATTTACCAGAAACAGTATCTGGTAAAGCAGTAGAGCTTGTAACAATGCGTAAAGGTGAAATGATGAGTATGGAAGCTAAAGGAGACCGTATGGTTTGTGAGTTTATCATTCCGTCAAGAGGTATCATCGGTTTACGTAACCAATTATTAACTGCGACTGCAGGTGAAGCTATTATGGCGCACCGTTTTAAAGAATATCAACCAGTAAAAGGTGGTATTCCAGAAAGACAAAACGGATCTTTAGTATCTATGGAAAACGGTCAAGCTATTCCTTATTCTATTGATAAATTACAAGAAAGAGGAAAGTTTTTTATAGATCCAGGAGAAGATATTTACGAAGGTCAAGTAATTGGAGAAAACTCTCGTCAAGATGATATGACTGTAAACGTTACAAAAACTAAAAAGTTAAGTAACGTACGTAGTGCAGGAGCAGACGATAAAGCTAAAATTGTACCTGCAATTAAGTTTTCTTTAGAAGAAGCTTTAGAATACATACAAAAAGATGAGTATGTAGAGGTAACACCAAACCACTTACGATTACGTAAAATTTTATTAAAAGAAGTAGAGCGTAAACGTAATAAAGCTTTGTAAAAAGTGACCGATACTACCATATCAAATCCTTTGCTTAGGCGCATTGTACACTCTAAATATATAGATGTACTTGGAGTAGTTTTGGTAGTTGGAATTACACTTTACAGAAACTTTCATGAAACTATATATTATGAAGGAGGTATCCGTTTTGGGATACCTTTTTCTAGTTTGTGGAGCTATATAGAAAAAGGCGCTTTCCCAATAGGTATTTTATCTATTTTAGGAGCTGTTTTTTCTTTATTAGCTACACGTTTTTTAGTTAGACAAAGTAATGTAGGTAACGTAATTTGGATTTTTACGACTATAAATTCTGGAGTTATAGATTATTTATTTGGCAATCACTCGGCTATAATAACTTATCCATTAACCTTTGGATTAGCGTTATTGTCTACAAAAAAATGGTATGAAGGCGAACGTATTAAAAATGCAGATTTTAGGTATTGGATATTATTTATTGTTGCATTTATAATTTCGTATAGTCTAGTATATTTAGGGTTTTATTGGTTTGGAACAACAATTACCAATCCAATTTTTAAACATACAATTGCAATTATTTTTGGAATTTCTATTATAGGAAACGTTGGTATTGTATTTAAATACAAACAGTCCTTTTTAGTCTGGACATTTTATAATTTTGCGCAAATAGTAAAGAATTTTATTCAAGGTAATTTAGCTAATGTTATCAAATATGTATTTTATTTAAGCAATGCTATTTTAACCTATTTTGATTGGCATCTTAATGGAGATGTAAAAACTTTAAAAGAAAAATAAATGGAATTATTCGGTATAACTTTAACAGAATATATTGGCTATTTAGCTTCACTTTTTGTCCTGTTATCTTTTACGATGAAACACGTAGTAAAACTTAGAATTGTAAACATGATAGGTTGTACATTATTTATAATTTATGGTTTTATGTTACCTACTGTTAGAGTTGGTTTACCTATAATAATAGCTAATGCTGCAATATTTTGTGTTAACTTTTATTATGCGTTTTTAAAGAAAAATTAGTACTTTCAAAGCTGTAAACAGTTACTCTATTTTTTCAGTACTTAAATATTCAGCGTCACATCTTAAACTTTGGAATGACTTTATAAGTCAATCCAAAAATGGCACTTTTCTATTTAATCGTCATTTTATGGATTACCATAAAGACCGATTTGAAGACTATTCTTTAATGGTGTTTAAAGATGAAAAGTTAGTCGCAGTTTTGCCAGCAAATAGAGTAGAAGATAAGCTCTTTTCTCATCAAGGTTTGACTTATGGAGGATTAGTTTTTTCTGAAAAATTAAAGCTAAAAGACGTAACTTTAATTTTAAAAACTATACTTCAGTTTTTAGAAAAATCACAATTGTATACACTTAATATTAAAGCGCTACCAAGTATATATTCCAAGTTTCCAAATGACGAACTAGAGTATTTGCTTTTTATTTTAAAAGCACAATTACAACGCACAGATATTTATAGTGTTATAGATGGTAAAGCAGGTAAGATTTCTATTTCCGAATTAAGAAAAAGAGGCATTAAACGTGCAAAAAACCATTCGCTTTTAGTAAAAGAACAAAATGTTTTTGAAGACTTTTGGAATCATATTTTAATTCCGAATTTAGAAAACACACATCAAGCAAAACCAACGCATAGTTTACAAGAAATAGAATTGTTGCATCAAAACTTTAATGCTAATATTAGACAATTTAATGTTTATAAAGATGAAAGTATTATTGGTGGTACAACTATTTTTGAGACTAATCAAGTAGCACATGCGCAATATATTTCTGCTAATAAAATTGGACAAGAATTAGGCGCTTTAGACGTGTTGTTTGATACTTTAATTAATCATACATTTAAAGATAAATCTTATTTTAGTTTTGGTATTTCTAACGAAAACCAAGGACAGAATATAAACCAAGGATTACTGTATTGGAAAGAAAGTTTTGGAGCAAGAAGTATTGCACAGAATTTTTATAAAATTGATACTAAAAACCATACACTTTTAGATCGCATATTTATATGATAAAGTTTTTAGACTTACATAAAATTAATGCACGTTTTGAAGCCGATTTTAAAACACAATTTAATACGTTTTTAAATAAAGGTTGGTACATTCTTGGTGATGGCGTAACGCAGTTTGAAACCGAATTTGCTAATTATTGCGGTACTAAATATTGCATTGGTACAAGTAACGGTTTAGATGCATTAGAATTGATTTTTAAAGCGTATTTAGAGTTAGGTTTGTTGCAACCAAACGATGAAGTAATTGTTCCTGCAAACACGTATATAGCAAGCATAATTTCAATAATAAATACAGGTTTGACGCCAGTTTTGGTAGAGCCAAATCCTAAAACTTTTAATATTGATGTTGAAACCATAAAAAAACACATTTCAATAAAGACTAAAGCTATTTTAGCGGTGCATTTATATGGTCAATTATGTGATATGAATGGCATAAATGAATTAGCTAAACATAAAAATTTATTAGTTATTGAAGATGCTGCGCAAGCGCATGGAGCAGTAGCAGATTCAAAAAAAGCAGGCAACTTATCTCATGCAGCTGCATTTAGTTTTTATCCGGCTAAAAATTTAGGTGCATTAGGCGATGCTGGTGCAGTTACTACAAATAATAAGGCATTGGCAGATGTGATTTTCAAGCTTAGAAATTATGGTACGTCTACTAAATATAAAAACGAAATTATTGGAAGTAACTGTAGATTGGACGAACTTCAGGCATTGTTTCTTTCAACTAAATTAAAACATTTAGACACAGATAATTTAAGACGTCAAGAGATTGCAAAACGCTACTTAAATGAAATACATAATACTAAAATAAAATTACCGTTTTATGATGGTTCTTTAAATCATGTGTTTCATTTATTTGTAGTTTTAGTTGATAATCGTCAAGCGTTTATCAACCATTTAAAGGCTAATAAAATAGAGTCATCTATACATTATCCTACAGCTCCGCATAAACAAAAAGCGCTTCATCGATTTAATAGTCTAAAATTTCCTTTAACAGAAAAAATTCACGAAACTTGTGTTAGTCTACCTATTAGTCCTGTCATGACTCAAAACGAAGTAGATCAAGTTATTACAACCATTAATAATTACTAAATTACTAGTTGAAAAAAGTACTAAACTATATTAATAATAATGTGTTATTAAAAGTAGCGTCACTTAATTCGGTTTCGGTTATAGTAAAGATTATTGCAGGATTTTTAACCTCAAAATTCATGGCAATTTTTATTGGAGCCGAAGGTATGGCTCTAGTTGGTAACTTACGCAATTTTGTAGGATCTGTACAATCTATTTCTATTTTAGGACTTTACAAAGGTGTTGTAAAATATATAGCGCAGCATAAAAAAGATACGTCTCAATTATCTAAAATATTATCTACCGTTTTTTACTTGGGCTTTATTGCTACAATGTTAGTTAGCTTTATCATTTACTTTAAAGCAGATTACATAAATGATGTGATTTTTAAAGCCTATTATAACTATTCTTATGTATTAAAAATTCTAGCTTTAGCATTACCATTTTATGCTTTAAATATGCTGGCATTTGCAATAATGAATGGATTTTCTAAGTATAAATACTTAATAATATTTAACATTTTTGGACAAATATTAGGCGCAGTAATTACCATACTTTTAATTTGGAAAGACAAGATTGATGGTGCATTGATTGCGGTTGCTATAGCCGAATCTATTTTGTTTTTAATAACCTTAGTTGGCATTATTAATAGGCAAAATTTAACGCCTTTAATAAAGGCAAGTCGTTTTAGTTTAGATGTAGTAAAACGATTAAGCTCTTACTCTGGAATGGCTTTATTTTCGGCAATTATTTTACCATTTATAGCGATTTACATTAGAAGTTATATTATTGATAATGTTGGTGTAGAAGAAGCTGGTTATTGGGAAGCAATGAATAGGATTTCTAAATACTACCTAATGTTTGTAAGTACATTACTTACATTATACATTTTACCTCGGTTTGCAGAAATTGATAACATTAAAGATTTTAGAAAAGAAGTTTTTAATTTTTACAAAACCATAATTCCCATATTTGGACTTGGCTTATTAGCGATATATTTATTACGACATATTATTGTTTTGGTGGTTTTAACTGAAGAATTTACGCCAGTAGAAGATCTGTTTTTATGGCAGCTTTTAGGAGATTTTGTTAAGGTGTTATCTATAGTTATAGCTTATCAGTTTTTAGCCAAACGTATGTTTTGGCATTACATAGTTACCGAAGCATTTTCTGTAATTACACTTTATTATACTAGCCAATATTTAATAGATGAATTTGGTCTTGTAGGAGCAAATATGGCGCATTTTATTACTTACGTTTTATATTACGCCATTATCTTATTAATCTTTTATTCTTCACTATTTGGTATTCTTCCAGAAAAACAAGACGATAATTAATTGTCTTTCCAAGTGGTTAAATAGCGATTAGCAATGGTGATATAATTATGGTGAGTTTTAATAAAATCCTTAGCGTTATTACCAATAGTTTTTATTGTAGTTGGATTGTTTATTAGCCATTCCAACTGTTCTACTAAATAAGAAACATCTGCTAAGGCATTAATAGCAACAGTATTTGATGTAAGATTATAATGTTGCAACCATTCTTGTTCTGCACCTGTAAATACAACTTTACCCTTTGCCATAGCTTCTAAAGCATTGTAACCTTGATCGTAGCTGTAAACTTGGTCTAAAACAATATCTGCTTTATTGTAACTGTTTATATAAGTTTTATAAGGTAGATTTTTGGTTTCAATAATAGTGACTTTTTCTTTGTAGTTTTCTTTTATAATTTTTAAAGCTTCAGTGAAAAAGACAGATCCTTTTTTTATTGAAGAATGCGTATTAATTCCATGAAAAATGGTGATCGTATTGTTGGGTTGTTCAACAGTATTGGTTTCAAAAAGACTTGTGTTTATAGGATTAGGGATTAAACCTAAATATTTAGAATTATTACTAAATGCACGACTATAATCTATATCCGAACAAATCACTCCATTAATAGATCTATATATTAAATCATGTGATTTTTTATAAGCTTCACTAATGTATTTAAGCGAAAATTGAAATCTATTTTTCAAGCTTTTATCTGCTAAATAAGGTGTTAGAACAGAATAGCCATTTTCTGGATTTAAAAAGTAATTTACTGTTGTATAGTCTTCGCCACAACACAATAAAAAGGTTTTAGAATTATGTTTAAAAATAAACTCTAAAAACGTGTAGTTGCTTTTAGGAGCTAAGCCCAAAGGATCTTCGTTAATTAATTGAACAACATCGTAATTTGTAAGTTTATCTTTAAAGGTGTTTAGTCTAAAATTATATTCAATTTGTATAGCGTTAACACCAAAACTTCTAATTAATAAGTTGTTTAATTTTTTTAAAAACCAATTGGATTTTATTTTAGATTTTAAAAGAATATCAGACGGGAATTGCTTCATTCCATCACCAGTACTAATTAAAGTAACATCGTGACCTAAATGTTGTAAGCCTTCTTTTAAAGAGTTGTGTAGTCGGCTATATTCACCAATCAATAATATCTTCATTTAAATTTTTTACATTTGTTTACCAAATATAGCTGTTAATGGGTAATGCCAAAAAAAAAGATGAAAAATTAGAAATACTACTTTCTACTAAAGATCAAACTAATCTAGAGTTTTTAACGCCTATATTTAGTAAAATTTCTACTATAAACTTTACTGTTTTAGTCATTAATCAAACCCAAAAAGGTCAAGAGTTAACATCTAATTTAAATCATGTAAAGATTATTAATACGTACACAAAAGGTTTGTCGGTTAGCCGTAATCTAGCTTTAAAACATGCAACAGGCGATATATGTTTACTAGCAGACGATGATATAAAGTATGTAGATGGTTTTTCAGATATTATTTTAAATGCTTTTAAAAACAATCCAAATTTTGATGTGCTTACGTTTATGATGTCAGATTTTAAAGGTAATTTATCTAAAGTCTACAATATACCAAAGCAGCACAATTACAAAACACTAGTCAAAGCAAATTCTGTAACTATTGCTTTTAAAAGACAACAGATTTTAGATACTAAAGTGACCTTTGATATTAATTTTGGATTAGGTAGCACTTTTGAAATTGCCGAAGAATTTATCTGGCTAAGAAGCCTTTATAAATCCAAATTATTAATTGGGTTTGTACCAAAACTAATAGTGCAACATCCTTTTGAAAGTACAGGAAGATTTGGAGGTAAAGACAAAATAGTTAGAGCTAGAGCAGCATTATTTTATAAATATTCTAAGCAATTTGCACATTTAAAACTAATGAGATATTTATATTTGATGCTTAAAACGCAACAAATACAATTAAAGGACGTTTTAAAAAAATATCGTATTGGTAGCGCTGCAATACAGCAGTATAAAACCATGCTAAATTCTAAACACTAGTTAAATGAAAGATACTACAGTAGACTCTGTAAAACTTATTGATATTCCTAAAATAAAAGATGTAAGAGGAAATTTATCTGTAGTAGAAAAAGATATTATACCATATAATATAAAACGTGTTTACTATTTATACGATGTGCCTAGTGATGCTTATCGTGGCGGACATGCGCATAAAAATTTATATCAGTTTTTAATTCCATTAAGCGGAAGTTTTGATGTTATCCTTAAAGATGGAAAAAACACTAAAACTATAACATTAAACAAGCCTGATAAAGGACTATTAATTGTACCAGGAATTTGGAGAGAATTAGAAAATTTTTCTTCAGGATCTGTTTGTCTTGTGTTAGCTTCTGAAGAATATGATGAAGCAGATTATATTTACGATTTTCAGGATTTTACAACTATGAAATCTATCTAGTTTGTTGTAAAGAAATAAAATACCCTAACTTATAAAACTGAAGTAATTTGGTCTTTGGCGAAGCGCCAACAATTAAACGCTGTAATGTAGGTTCAAATCGTTTAAATAGGAATAAATACAGATGTTCTAATCGGTATTTTTTTACCAATTTATACGCCTTTAATAAACTGTTTTGATGGGTAATTAGCTTATTTTGGCTATTTAAATGATGAAGTAAATTAACAGCTTCTTTTTGTTTATTAAAAAATACAATATTGTCTTCTAAGCCTAAATGGTAAACCTCATTGTTTATATGATGTACATTAACTTTATGTTGCATTAAATGAGTCGCAAAAATTAAATCTGCACCGTAAGACGTAGTTTTAAATTGCTTTGTAATGGATAAGTAAAGCGCTTTTTTTATTAAAAAATTAGCCGAAATGATAATTTTATAAGGCGTTTTATTTCTAATGTCTGCATTAACTTGCTCGTATTTTTTTCCGTATAAATACCTTAAAGACGTTTTGTTTTTAGTGTCTTTTTGGTAGGCAAATCCACCAAAAACAGCTTCGCTATTTGTATTAATATGTTGTAGGTAATTTAAAATAAAGTCGTTACTTTTAGGGAAAACATCGGCATCTAAATACAGTAGCCAATCGTATTTTGCAAGATTAGCTAATTTAAGTCTTGTAAGTAATCGACCAGAATTGTTTGGATTAATAATATGCTGACAATTTGAAAGCTTATTTATCTTCTTATTTAAATTAATAAACGTTGAATTAGATCCATCTTCAAGACAAATAATCTCGAAGTTGATGCGTTCTTTTAAACATTTATTATGTAAATCTAATACCAAGTCATAAATGTTGTAATTGTAGGTTGGTATTAAGATGGAAAGCATAAATTAACTTTTACGTTGCACGACTTCAAATATTTTGTTGTCGTCGCATTTTAGAGTTTTACTTGGGTATTTTAAAAGTAATGCATAATCATGAGTTGCCATTAAAATAGTATTGCCATTTTTGTTAATGTCTTGCAGTACTTCCATGACTTCAATACTAGTTTGCGGATCAAGATTTCCTGTTGGTTCATCTGCAAGGATTAATTCTGGTTCGTTTAATAATGCTCTTGCAATAGCTATACGTTGTTGCTCGCCACCAGATAATTCATGCGGAAATTTAAAACCTTTAGTTTTCATACCAACTTTATCTAAAACATGCTCAATGCGTTCTTTCATTTTAGCTTTGTCTTTCCAGCCAGTTGCTTTTAAAACAAAAAGTAAATTGTCGTTTATTGTTCTGTCTGTTAGTAGTTTAAAATCTTGAAAAACAATACCTAATTTTCTTCTTAAAAAAGGAATTTCTTTTTCTTTTAAAGTACTTAAATTAAAATCTACAATATGTCCTTGTCCTTGTTGTAGTTTTAAATCACCGTAAAGGGTTTTCATAAAACTACTTTTTCCAGATCCTGTTTTTCCTATAAGATAAACAAAGTCACCTTTGTTAACTTCTAAATTTACATTAGATAATACTAAGTTATCACCTTGAAAAATACTAGCGTCTTTAAGTTCTAAAACGGTGTTAGACATATATAATTTATGTTTTAATTTTTTTTAAACGGTTATTTAAATTAAGCATTACAAAGTAAACAATTAATGCGAAATAAGGATAGCAGAAACGACTATTGTTTCCAAAAGCTACTAATGCTTGTGCTAGTGATGCAGATAGCACGATGCAAATAATAAATAGGTTAACGTCGTAATTTGTACATTTATTTTTAAAAAAGTGATAGATTTTTTTAAAACTAAATATTATAAAAAACACATTTATAATTAGTAGTAAATACCTTTGTAAGTAAAGCCAAGTTGCTATTATTCCTAATCTAAAATAGCTATTTTTTACTTTGTTGTTATTCCAATAAAAGCTGCTTTTGTTGCCCCAAAAAAGTAACCAAGATATGCCAACTTGCTTAAGGTATAATTCTGGATGTTTTTTAAATAAATCTTTAGAGATTAAGGATAATCTATGTGATAACTCTACTTCTGTTAATTTGGTTTTGTGTAGTAATTCTTGATGCGCAAACCAAACACTCATTGCAATTCGGTCTGGATTGTATTGTTTTAAAGAGTCTCTATGTTTAACTAAAATAGTTTTGATTAAAGTATCATTGGTGACAGCTTTTTCAAAAAAAGGAGTAGCAGTTTGCGCTAGATTAATTCCAAAATATTGTGTGTTAGTAAAGTGACCAATGGTTTTAAGATTGTAATTATTCCATAATATGTATGATAGTAAAGGAACACTTAAAGTTATTAGGCTTTTTATAAGACTGTTTTTTAAGTTGGTTTTAAATTGTTTTACTATAAAAAATAGTGCGAATCCTATTGGTATGTAAATAAAAAAAGGTCTAATCATATAAAGCCAACCAAACATAAAGCTTAATAAAATGTAATGTTTAATACTAGCTTGAAGGTTAAATAAATTGGACTTAATAATATGCCAAATAGTTAATAATAAAACAAAAGCCGAAATATTTTCAGTAAGCACAGCAAAATCAAATAAGACAACATTAACAAAAGACGTGTAAATAATTGCAGTCCAAAAAGCAAGATTAGTTGTTTTGGTTATGTGTCGTGTAATATTAAATAATAATACTGTAGTTAAAACACCAAGAATGATTTGAAAACCAATTAACACAGTTAAATTACCACCAAACAGACTAATAAATATTGGAAAACCAGGTGTACGTTTTCCGTCATAATTACTCCAATCAAAATTTGTTATTGTATCTGCTAAAGCTAAATAATCATAACTATCTGGAGTAAGAGTAATAGCGCCATAAAAACAAACAAAAATTAATCTTATAGCAATAGCATAAACTAATAAAAGCGCCATTGGTTTTTGATGTATTAATGCTTTAATTTTATTAATCATAATTATAAAATACAAATACTCTATTTGTTATTATGGTTGGTAAATATAGTGTTTATAAACTTCAAAAAAATTACATTTAATAACTACGTTTATAATTATTAGTTAAATCTAACGTTAAGCAATTAGATTAATTTATCTTTGATTTACAATTTAAAAAACGTGTCAATGTTAGTAAAAAAACAGCTCACCTTTTTAGTGGTTTTTCTATTTTCGGTAATGATGATGGCGCAACAAACAGCCATTTATACAAGTCCTTTAACCGATTATCAAAAAGCACTTCAACTATTTAATAATCAGCAATATTTAGCAGCGCAAACCTTGTTTAGTCAGGTTAAAAAGCAAACCGATAATCCAAATATTGAAAGTGATTGTGCTTTCTATATTGCTAATTCAGCAATTAGATTAAACCAGCAAGGCGCAGATACGATGATGGAAAATTTTGTTGAAAATTATCCAACAAGCACTAAAAAGAATACAGCATTTTTAGATGTAGCCGATTATTATTTTGAAAACGGAAAATACGCTTACGCTCAAAAATGGTACGAAAAAGTAGACGAAGCGTCTATGAGTAGAGCAGACCGAGAAAAATTCAATTTTAATAATGGTTACGCTTCATTTGTAACCAAAAATTATAACGATGCTAAAAAGTATTTAACGCGTGTAGAGACGTCACAAAAATATGGTTCTCAAGCAAAATACTATCTTGGTTTCATGTCTTATCAAGGTGATGATTATGATAGCGCCAACAAGTATTTTGATCAAGTTAGTGATGACGAAAAGTACAAAGAAAAGCTAAGCTATTATCAAGCCGATTTAAATTTTAAACTAGGTAAGTTTGAAAAAGCGATAGAATTAGCTAAAGAAAAACTGCCAACTAGTGATAGAAATGAAATTTCTGAACTTAATAAAATTATAGGCGAAAGCTATTTCAACTTAGAAAAATACAGCGAAGCTATTCCGTATTTAAAAGAATACCAAGGTAGAAAAGGTAAGTGGAGCAATACCGATTATTACCAATTAGGTTACGCATATTACAAGCAAAAAGATTACGACAGTGCGATTTCAGAATTTAATAAAATTGTAAGCGCAAATAATAGCGTTGCCCAAAATGCTTACTATCATTTAGGTGAAAGTTACGTGCATGTTGGTAAAAAGCAAGAAGCATTAAACGCTTTTAGAAATGCATCTCAAATGGATTACGATTTAAAAATTCAGGAAGATGCTTGGTTAAATTATGCTAAAATTAGTTACGAGATTGGTAACGCTTACCAATCGGTACCACAAGTTTTGACAGGTTATTTAGAAAAATATCCTGATACGCAATATAAAGATGAAGTAGAAACACTTTTAATAGACTCTTACATTACGTCTAAAAATTACAAAGAAGCGTTAGAACTATTAAAAAACAAAAAGAGTTTTGAGAGTAAAGTAGCATATCAAAAAGTAGCATTTTATCGTGGTTTAGAATTGTATAATGAAGGAAATTACCAAGACGCAAAAGACCTTTTTGAAAAATCATTAAGCGAGCAACAAGACCAAACGTTTACAGCGCGAGCAACATTTTGGAACGCCGAAACCGATTATAATTTAAGTGATTACAACGAAGCTTTAATTGGTTTTAAACAGTTTGAACAACAAACTGAAGCATCTTCAACTGCAGAATACACTAACTTAGATTACAACATTGCTTATACCTATTTTAAGCAAAAAAAATATAGTGAAGCGACGCAGTATTTCAACAGTTTTATCTCAAAACACAAAGAAGATAAAGTAAGATTGAATGATGCTTACTTGCGTTTAGCCGATGGTTATTTTGTGTCAAGTCGTTATACAGATGCTATTTCGGCTTACGAAAAAGCAATTGCTGTTGGACAATTAGAAAACGATTATGCGTTCTTTCAAAAAGCGATGAGTTATGGTTACATAAGCCAAGATGCTAAAAAAAGAAGTGAGTTAGAGCAATTTATTTCAACCTATAAAAATTCTAAATTACGTGATGATGCGATGTACGCTTTAGGAGATTCTTATGTAAAATCTGGTGACGATGCTAAAGCAATTCAAACCTTTGATCGCTTAATTTCAGAGTACAAAACAAGTCCGTTTAACAGCAAAGCACAATTGCGTCAAGGATTAGTGTTTTACAATAAAAATGATAACCAACGCGCATTGACTAAGTTAAAAGCTGTGGCAGAGAATTATCCTAATTCGGCAGAAGCCAATCAAGCGGTTTCTACAGCACGTTTAATCTACATAGATTTAGGTCAGGTAGATGCTTATGCAGCTTGGGTAAATACTTTGGATTATGTAGAAGTTACAAATGCCGATTTAGATAATGACACTTACGAAGCTGCTGAAAAACAGTTTTTAGACAACAATACCAATGCAGCGATTAAGCAGTTTAATAACTATTTAAACCAATTTCCTAATGGATTACATGCCAATTCAGCACATTTTTATTTGGCGCAAATGTATTTTAAAAAGGACTTGCCAGATAATGCAAAACCACATTTTGAATATGTTGTTAATCAATCGCAAAGCGAATTTACAGAAGAAGCTTTGCTGCGTTTATCACAAATTCAGTTAAACCAAAAAGATTGGAATGCAGCAATACCAACGTTAAAACGTTTGGAAGCCGAATCTAATTTTCCGCAAAACTCTCTGTTTGCACAGTCTAATTTAATGCAAGCCAATTATCAATTAGAGCAATATAGTCAAGCAGTCGCTTACGCGGAAAAAGTACTTGCTAACACCAATTTAGATAACAAAATTAAAAGTGATGCTTACGTCATTATTGCACGTTCTGCAATCAAAACAAATGATGAAGCTAAAGCTAAAACAGCATATCAAAACGTTGAAGCAACTGCAACAGGAGAAACTGCTGCAGAAGCTTTGTACTATAGCGCTTATTTTAAAAACAAAGAAGGCGATTATGAAGCGTCTAACGCAGTAGCACAGCGATTAGCTAAAGATTATTCGGGTTACAAATATTACGGAGCAAAAGGTTTAATCGTTATGGCAAAGAATTTTTACGCTTTAGGCGATGCGTTTCAAGCGACTTACATTTTAGAAAGTGTGATTAAAAACTTCAGCAACTTTGAAGATGTAAAAATGGAAGCCGAAACCGAATTAGCAACTATAAAAGCAGAAGAAGCTAAAACAAATTCTTCTGTAATTACCGAAGATTAAGATACAATCATAATTCAATAAAACTAAATTATGTTTAATAACAAAAAGCAAATCATATTACTGTTTTTATCACTGATAACAACCGTAATGTTATTTTCTCAAGAAAGAGATCAAGACACTATAAATACAGACGTTATAGATGTAATAAAGCCATATACGCCAACTGTTTCGGATGCATTTAAAGTCAAAGAAACGCCAACGTTAGATGATGCCGAAACTGGTGCGAAAAAAGAAGTGCAATACAATATTTTTTCGTTTCCTGTAGCGTCAACATTTACACCTGCAAAAGGTAAAGCAGCAGTTGTTGATAAAGCAAAAAAAGTGAAATTATACGATAACTATGCTAGTTTAGGTGTTGGGACTTATACAACTATTCTTGGCGAAGTATTTTTAAATCATGCAATTGGACGTGATCAATCTTTAAGCGCTCATATTGCACATCAATCGTCTCAAGGCGATGTAGAAGATGTGTTGACAGAAAGTGGTTTTTCAGATTCTAAATTAAATTTAAGTTATACCAATCGTGGTCGTGATTTTACTTGGACGGCTTTAGGTGGATTTAATTACCAAACTTACAATTGGTATGGTTTACAACAACCAACTTTTGATCAAACAACTGCAGATGGATTGGACGTTGGTCATTCTTTTTACACTGCGCATGTTGGTGGCGATATTAATTTTGAAGATGCAATTGTTAATGATGGAAGTGTGTTGTTTAGACGATTTGGAGACGATTACAGTTCTGGAGAAAATAGATTTAAAGCCGATGTAAACGGTACATTTACTATTCAAGATTTAGATATAAACACAGGTGTTTTTGTAGATTATTTAAGCGGAAGTTTTGATCGCGATTACTACTCGCCAACCGAATTAAACTATGGTAATTTTCAAGTTGGTGTCAATCCAAAATTACAACTTAAGCAAGACGATTTAACGGTAGATTTAGGTTTAAAAGCAGTTTATTTTAATAATACAGAAGCTAGTGATAGTAAGTTTTTTATCTATCCAGATATTGCAGCAAGTTATAAATTAGTAGACGAAATTTTAATCGTTTTTGCAGGAGTAAAAGGAGGATTAATACAAAATAACTATCATGATTTTGCACAAGAAAATCCGTTTGTGTCACCAAATTTATTTATTGTTCCTACAGATCAGCAATACAATGCATTTGGAGGATTAAGAGGAAAATTATCTAGCAATACAAGTTATACGATTAGCGGAAGATACCAAGCTGAAAAAAATAAAGCTTTATTTGTAAATAATGATGTGTTGGCAACAGACCAACCATATACTTACGGAAATTCTTTTGGTGTAACTTATGATAATGTAAACACGTTTAGCGTTGCAGGTGAAGTAAATGTAGACGTAAATAGAAACTTTACCTTAGGTTTAAAAGCCGAGTATTTTACTTACGATGTTAATAGTGAAGAAGAAGCTTGGAATTTACCAGATATTGAAGCGTCTTTATTTTTAGATTACCAAATAGACGATCATTGGTTTGCAGGTGCTAATTTATTTTATGTAGGAGAACGTAAAGATAGAGCGTATCTAACAACATTTCCTTTAATTTCATATCAAGCAATTACATTGGATAGTTATATAGATGCTAATGCACATGTTGGTTATCACGTAACAGATCGATGGTCAGTTTTTGCCAAAGCAAATAATATCGCATCCCAAAATTATAATAAGTGGCAAAATACACCAGTTCAAGGTATACAGTTTTTAGCTGGTGCTACTTACAAGTTTGATTTTGATTAGAAAACATTATTGATTATTTATTCATTAAAAAGCTTTGTTTCCAAAGCTTTTTTTATTTTAGCTACTAAATCGCATATCAATATGAAAAAAATCTACTTGTCCTTTTTGTTAATTCTTAATATATACACAATACAAGCCCAAATAGTTAATATTCCAGATGCAAATTTTAAGAATGCTTTACTTAATAATTATCCTGTTATAGATACTAACGGTGACGGAGAAATACAAACCTATGAGGCTGAGGTAATAAACTATTTGAATGTAGAAAATAAAAACATCTCTGATTTATCAGGAATAGAGGCTTTTATTAATCTAACTAATTTACAAGTCAGATCAAACAATTTAGTAAATTTAGATGTTAGTAATAATATGCAATTATTTAATTTAGATTGTTCATATAATCAAATTACAAATCTCACTTTAGGTAATAATCTTAACTTAAAAAAAATATTTTGTAATAACAATATGTTATCTTCAATAGACTTGACATCTGTTATAAATCTAGAAGAATTAACGATTTATGCAAATAGTTTAACAAGTTTAAATGTTAGTAATAATTCAAATCTAAAGGATCTTACTGCATATGGGAATTCTTTAAATAGTATAAATTTAAATGGAGCTTCAGCTATCGAGTATCTTAGTGTTTCAGATAATCAATTGTCTTCTCTAGATTTAAGTTCAAATGTAAATTTGATAGAAATGAATTGTAATTTTAATTTATTGACAGCAATTAATTTTGGTAATTTAAGCCAGCTTACATATTTAAATGTTAGCAATAATTTATTGCAAAATTTAAATATTAATAATTTGATAGTTCTTGAAGATTTATATGCTACAAATAATCAATTGAATTTTTTAGATGTGAGTGGTAATAATTTTCTAGATAGGTTATTTTTAAATTATAATTCTTTTTCAGATATTAACTCAATTATTAATAATACAAATTCTATCACACTCTTAAATGTTTCTGATAATCAGATAGTAAGCTTAGATGTGACAGGCAATTCTTCTATTACTAAGCTTTATTTAAATAATAATTTATTGAACGACTTTACTAGTAATAATACTGTAGAATGGTTAGAGTTAAAGAATAATCAATTTGTTTCCTTAGATTTAAGTGAAAATAATGAAAGTTTAAGTAGAATAGTTTTAAGTGATAATTCAAACCTTAGTTATATAAATCTTAAAAATAGTTTCAATAATAATTTTTTCTATATTGATTCTTACAATACCTATCAAAACTTATCTAATTTAGAAGCTGTCTGTTTGGATGATATTAATAGTAGTCTTGCTGGATGGATTCAACAACAAAATTCTCAATCTATAATTTTTACAGAGTATTGTTCATTTACTCCTGGAGGTGACTATTATGAAGTTCAAGGACAAGTTAGTATCGATTTGGATAATAATGGTTGTGATGTTGGAGATGAGATTTATCCTAATTTAAATATTCAAATAGATAATGGTTCAGAAGTAGATTCGTTTTACAGTTCTGATTCAGGAATATATTATATGCCTATACAATCAGGTAACTATACTATAACACCTCAATTAGAAAACCCTGTTTATTTTTCAGTAAATCCAATATCCAATATTGTAAACTTTCCTTCAGATGTAAGCCCTTCTAGCCAAGATTACTGTATTACACCAAATGGTAATTATAATGATTTAGAAGTTGTTATAGTTCCATTAGAGGCAGCAAGACCTGGTTTTGATACTGATTATAAAATTGTATTTAAAAATAAAGGTACAACAACTTTATCAGGGATATTAAATTTAACTTATGATGATAATCATATGGATTTAGTGACAGTTAATCCTATTGCAGATAGCCAGTCTACTGGTGTTTTGTCGTTTAATTATAATTTGTTACTTCCTTTTGAAACAAGAGAGATTACCTTTACAATGAACCTAAATACCCCAACAGACGTTAGTTATCCTTTGTTAGGTGATGATGTTTTAAACTTTTTAGCAACTATAACTCCAGTAGATTCAGATGAAACACCACTGGACAATACATTTGCTTTAGATCAAATAGTAGTGAATTCTTATGATCCAAATGACAAAACTTGTTTAGAAGGAGAAACAATTGATATTAGTAGAGTAGGAGAATTTATTCATTACTTAATAAGATTTGAAAATACAGGTACAGCAAATGCTGTTAATATTGTTGTTAAAGATGTTATAGATGCCTCAAAATATGATATTTCATCATTAGTACCTTTAGATGCTAGTCATAATTTTTATACAAGAATAAGAAATGGTAATGAAGTTGAATTTATTTTTGAAAATATACAGTTACCATATGACGATGCTAACAATGATGGTCATGTATTGTTTAAAATAAAAACTGAATCAAGTTTGGTTGTAGGTGATACTTTCACTAATCAAGCAGAAATATACTTTGATTTTAATGCCCCAATTGTAACTAATAATGAAATAACAACTGTTGTTGAAGATAATTTAAGTGTACAAAGCTATGATTTAATTAATAAAGTTAAGGTGTTTCCTAATCCAACAAATAACAATATCTTTATAGAAGCTATTAAAGGAGTCGAAATTTATACTATAGAAGTGATAGATATTTCAGGAAAAGAATTATTGAGGCTTAAAAATGTAAATAATTGTAATTTATTGGGATTAACCTCAGGTATTTATTTCTTAAAAATTCAAACCAATAAAGGAGAGGTTAATAAAAAGATAATAAAGAAATAGTTGCTAAGTTACTAAGAAATCACTTTTTGAATGAGTTATTCAATTTTGAAGTGGCATAATAATTGTTAAATTTATCACATTAACAATCTTTTTAAAATGAAAAAAATATTCACTCTTATTTGCTTTTTGGTAGTAGCAAATACAGGTTTTGCGCAAGTAGATGCCTACAGCGAAGATGTAAAAAAATGTATAAAAAGTAATGGTACCATTGCGTACTATGAAAATGTTGTAGACCAAATGTTTACGATGCTTCAAGATCAATTTAAATCACAAGATGTACCTGCTGAAGTTTGGACAGAAGTAAAAAGTAAAAAAACAGATGCAATGGATGAACTGGCTCAAATGATTGTCTCTGCTTATCGTGCACATTTTACCCATGAAGATGTAAAAAAAATGAATGCTTTATACGCAACTAAAGCTGGTCAAAACATGTTTAAACCAGATGCATTATCAGAAGGTGATAAAGTTGTCTTAAAAGAATTTTATGCTAGCGAAACAGGACAGAAAATAGTTAACTCACAAGATTCTATGAATGCGTCTATGAGTAATATTTCTGAAATGTGGAGCAAAGATTTATACCAAGCTGTAATTTCTAAATTATCAGAGAAAGGTTATAATCTTTAAATAAAAAGCTTAGCTAAATAATCATAATGCTCGCCTTCTGCGAGCATTTTGCATTTTAAACCAACAGCTTTACAAGCAGTGTCTAACAAGTTAAAGTCAAGGTAAAGCCATTTCATTGGTGTTTCTTTTTCACCTTTATAAGAAATGTAATAATCTAATTCGCCATAATAATTCGCGTTCATATCTTGCCAAAATCCACCATCTTCATCTAAGTACATATACTTTATATCACTAGAATCAATTAAGATTTGTCCGTTTTCATTTAAAATAGATTTTAAGTGTAAAAGGTATTTAGATACTTGATTTAAGGTCTGAAAAATGCCAGTACCATTCATAAGTAATAAAATGGTATCAAAGGTTTCGGTTTCGTCTAAAATAGATTTATACTCAATATTTAAAACGCCTCTTTGTTTTGCAACTTCTACTGCGCCTTTAGAGATGTCTATTGCTTTAACTTCAATTCCCTTTTGTTGCAAATACAAACTATGGCTACCTGCGCCACAACCAACATCAAGCGTGTTTCCTTTGGCTAATTTTAATGCTTTTTGCTCTAATTTAGGCATGTCTTTAAAGCTTCTAAAAAGATAAGGAAGCGGTAAATCGTCTTCATCAGATATGTTAGTTGAGGTAATAATGTCTTCGGTATAATTACCGTTATGATAGTCTAGTAAGGCTTTACCAAAAAGGTCTTTCATTTTGTAATGTTCAATTTTAATGTCAATATTCCAACTTCCAACTTCCAACTTCCAACTTCCAACTTCTAACTTCTAACTTCTGCTTTCAATTCATTTCCGCGAAAGCGAAAAAACATAGTTTTAAAATAGTATTTTTGCACAATGCAAGAGTTTATAAATAACCTTCCAAAGCTTGCCAAAGATAAGCATAAGGAAAATAAAAACTTTTTTAAAAAGTTAAAAAAGAAACCACCAAAACAGTTGGATTACATCATGCAAGAGTTGCATGAAGCCGAGTTTGAACGCACAGATTGCTTAGATTGTGCTAATTGTTGCAAAACTACAGGTCCGTTATTTACCAATAAAGATGTAGAGCGTATTGCAAAGCATTTTAAAATGAAACCGCAACAGTTTATAGATACGTATTTGCGCATTGATGAAGATAACGATTACGTCTTACAAAGTGTACCATGTACGTTTTTAGGTGCCGATAATTATTGTTCTATTTATAATGTTAGACCTAAGGCTTGTGCCGAATTTCCGCATACGGATAGAAAAAAGTTTCAGCAAATATCAAATTTAACGATGAAAAATGTAGCTATTTGTCCTGCTGCGTATAATATAGTTGAAGCAATGAAAAAGCGTATTAATCTATAAAGTTTGGTTTGGTTTTTGTGCATTATTGGCGTAAATTCAATCTTATGAAAAAAACTATCTTATCTCTACTTTTAATTCTGTTTGTAACTAGTTTTGCAGTATCGCAACAGTGGTTTACTTCTTTTAAATTTGCAAAACGACTTGCTGTTTTAGAAAATAAAATGATTATTGCAGTTTGGGAAGAATCTGCATTAGACAACATTCCTGTTTTAGTCGAAGCTGATAATAAAAAACTATATCAGTTAACACTTTTTGAAAATGAACAAGTAGATAAGTTAGTTTGGCAATATTTTATTCCAGTTATTTTAAGTGATCAAGATTACATGCAGTTAGCTGGCAAACATTTAAACGGTAAAAGTTTAAAATACAAACAGCGATTTAACGATGATCAAATAAAAATTATGGATCCAAACGGAAATATAATTAATACTAATCAAGATCCTTTCTCTACAGCTAATCTGACTAATTTGATTAGAAATTATGCGCTAAATGTAGGTTACTTGCAACCAGAATTGACAAATTATTTTGAAAATAAGTCGTTTTCTTCAACATTTAGACTTACTGTAAAATATCAAGATATGGCAACGTTTGCTCATCAATCTGTTAAAAAAGATATCTGTGAATTATCTGGATTATATCTTGCAGAAGCTAAGCAAAAATTATCAAAAAGTGATTTTGACAACACACAAGCGTTACAGCAAAAACTTGAACTTTTGCAATTAAACGAATACTTAATTTTAGGAAAAGCTAGAAAAGTATACAAAGCTTTAAAAAAGATAAATCTAGAAGATGTAGATGCAATTAACACGTCTTTATTTGCCTTTTTAAACTATACCTCTTTAACAGCTATAAATAAAGTAGACGAAGCTTTAAAATGGAAAGATCAAGTAAATCAAACAGATTTAAATAAAGTAAAGCATATTGTAAAAAATTAGTAAATTGTTGCTGTTATGGAAACTATTTTAAATTATTTTGAAACTATACCATCTACTCACAGAAGTATTTTACTAATTGGAGGAATTACCTTGTTTTGGGTTTTAGAAGGTATTGTACCGTTAGTCAATTTTAAATATAAAAAATGGCAGCATGCTGTACCTAATTTGTTTTTTACATTAACCACAATTATTATAAATTTTGCATTAGCAGGTTTGTTAGTGTTTACTGCGCTTTGGGTAAAGCAAAATAATTTTGGAATTATTAATTGGTTACCAGAAATGCCTTTATGGTTATATGCCTTACTTGGAGTTTTATTATTAGATTTTTTTGGTGCGTATTTAGCACATTATGTAGAGCATAAGGTAAAACCTTTATGGATGATACATCTAGTACATCATTCGGATCATAATGTAGATACAACAACTGCAAATAGACATCATCCTTTAGAAAGTTTTATAAGATTTGCTTTTACACTTTTTGGTGTTTTTATTGTAGGTACACCAATCGCAATTGTGTTTTTGTACCAATCATTATCATTAGTAGCAACACAATTTACACATGCAAATATTAAAATGTCTAAACGAGTAGATAAAATAATTAGTTATGTGTTAATTTCTCCAGACATGCATAAAATTCATCATCACTACAAGTTACCTTATACAGATTCTAATTACGGTAATATCTTTTCTGTTTGGGACAGGATTTTTGGGACGTATATGTATATGGACAGAGAAGATGTTGTTTACGGTGTAGATACGTTTCCTAACGAAAAAGAAAACGCAAGTTTAAAACATCTATTAAAGCAACCATTTCATAAATATAGAAAACCTACTACGCTATAATTATTGCATTTAATTAATTAAAAACTTCATTTTAATAGTAACAATTAAAGTTTTAGAGTAAAACGCTAAATTATTATTAGTTTTTAGTTTGTTTTAATTTTAATTTATTGATAATCAGATAAATTAGTTGTTAATCGACTATTTTGTGTAGTTTGGCTAATTTCTTCTAAATTTAAAATAGAATACTACTAATACTAGATTTTTCGACTTACATTTGGTTTCCCCTTAGACTGATTTTTAGCTTAATGTTAAAAATATAATAATGAAAAACCTACTAAATAGTATAGTTGTAACCTTAATTTTTGTGCTTTTTAATTCACTTCAAGCTCAAGACCAATATACTATTATTCATAAAAATTTAAATAGTACTGCATCTGGATTACATCACAATTTGAATAAATCTGGAGATACCATAGTAATGACTAGTGATAAGTCTATTTTACGCGTAAGCTTTTTAAGTCATGAGCAAAAAGAAACAGTAATGATAGATTTAGATAATAAAGTAGCAAAAATACCTTTATATCATCTACCAATAGGACGTTATACTATAGCAGTATATAGAGAAGATATGATTATTGCTTATGATATTGTTAGAAAACTTCCAATACAAACTGTAGCTAATGCAACAACAGATCTTGAAGAAAGCATTTGGGACTCAAGTTTAGATGACACCGAAAAAGTTAAAAGAAATTTTAAGCCAAAACATAAAAAGGACAATTCTAGATTAGCAAATACATCTACAGATAAAGAGGCAAATAAGTCTATTTCAGAAAAAAATAATTTATTAGAAAAAGAAAGAGCCTTAGCAAAAGCTAATTGGGAAAAGGCTAGAGAAGAGGAAGAAGCAAACAAAAAAGCATCTAGAAAAGCTTTAGCAAAACAAAAGGAAGAAGCGCGTCAAAAGGCTTTAAAAGAAGTAGAAGCGCAAAGATTAGCTGAAGCGCAAAAAAATGCTTTAAAAAAGGAAGAAGAACGAAAAATAGCCGAAGCTAAACGCAAAGCAATAGAAGCCGCTAAAAAGAGAATTTTAGCAGATATCGCAGAAAAGAAAGAGTTAGAAAAACAAAAGTTTGTATTAGAAAACTCAAAAAAAGAGCAATCTAAAAATACAAGAGACGATAAAGCAGTTGCACAGGTAGATCGATCTAAAGCTGTTACTGTTACACCAGAAGTAAAAGCTAAAGAAGTTAAATATAACTTATCTGTTATAAACGACGATTCTGTTAACAGACAATCTAGAGAAGATTACCGTAAACAAAATTTAAGACCAAACGGTAAGCCTTATGAAGATTAATCTTTAAGGATATAATAAATAAGGTTGACGTCTTACCAAATAATCTTTTAAGCCACTTTGCCAAGTGGCTTTTATTTTGTCTTCACTCCAACCAGCAATAATTTGTTCTTTTAAAGAATTAGTACCAGCTAATTTATCAATAAAATTAGTGTCTAAGAAAAATTGGTCTTTGTGTTTAGAGTTGTTATATGCATTTATAATAAAAGAAAGATCAATACTGTCCAAATACTTGTAAGTTCTTAAATCGTAGCCATAACATAATTTGTTTTCATGTTTAGGGTATTTTGCACCTTCATTAGATTTAGGTGTAAAATTAAAAGACGTTTTTTCAAAATCTGGAGATCCATAAACCTGAAACTGCATATCTGTACCACGACCAGCGCTTACATTGGTGCCTTCAAAAAAGCATAAACTAGGATATAAGTTTATGGCTTTAGCATTAGGTAAATTTGGTGATGGTTTTACAGGTAAATCATAAGTAAGATCTCTACTGTAATGTTTCATTTTAATAACTGTTAAATCACAAGCTATAGACTTGTCTAGCCAACCTTCGCCATTAATCATTTGTGCATATTCACCAATAGTTAAACCATGTACAATTGGTACAGGATGCATTCCAACAAAACTTTTGTATTTAGAAGCTAAAATTGGTCCATCTACATAATGTCCATTAGGATTTGGTCTATCAAGAACAATTAATTTAATGTTATTTTCTGCACAAGCTTCCATAACATAATGTAATGTAGAGATATAGGTATAAAATCTTGCGCCAACATCTTGAATATCAAAAACCATCACATCAATGTTTTCTAATTGCGCATTGGTTGGTTTTTTATTGTTTCCGTAAAGTGAAACTATTGGCAAACCAGTTTTAGTATCAATGCCATCTTTAATATGTTCGCCAGCATCTGCTTTTCCTCTAAAACCATGTTCTGGAGCAAATACTTTTTTAATATCTACATTTAAGTTGGATTTAAGGTAATCAACAAGATGTAACGTAACAGTTTTACTACCCATTGTACTTTGGTCTATAGCAACACGTTGTAGAATATTTATTTGCGATGTTTGGTTGGCAACAACACCAATACCTTTATTTTTTAATAGCGGAAGATATAATTGAGTTTGATTAACGCCCAAAATTAATTCTTCACTATTAGTGGTAATCGTATCGTTTTTAGCAAGAGTTAAATCGCTTTTAGTAGTTGTTAAACTGTTTTTAGATTTATTACCGCAAGAAATAAGTATTAAAACAAATAATAAAACTGTATTTTTACGCCAATTAAAAGAATATTTCATATTGAATCTTGAGTTTTTTATAGCTAAACGTATAATTGATAGCAAAGCGTATAAAAGTAGTATTTCGGCTCCAATTATAAAAATAGGAATTTTAGCCATAATATTAGGTATGATAGTTATGTTAATAGCTATTGCAACTGGTATTGGCTTACAAAAAAAGATTAGAGAAAAAGTAGTAGCTTTTGAAGGTCATACCGTTATTAAAAACTATGATACTAATTATTCTCAAGAAAGTAAGCGACCAATATCTACAAAGCAAGATTTTTATCCCAACTTTACAAGCGTTCCAGAAGTAACACATATACAAGGAACAGCAACAAAATCTGGAATAATAAGATTAGAAAACGATTTTGAATATATTGTATTAAAAGGCGTTGGTAAAGATTACGATTGGCAATATTTTGAATCGTTTTTAGTAGAAGGAAAGCTACCAGATTTTCCTAAAAAAAAATGGAATGATCAAATTTTAATTTCAGAATATTTAGCAAATAGATTACAATTAAAATTAGGTGATAAAATAAACACCTATTTTCTTAAAGAAGATACAACAAAACCGCCAAATATAATAACCTATAACATTGTTGGTATCTATAATTCTGGGTTAAAAGAATTTGATCAGTTATACGTCATAGGCGACATAACGCATATACAACGTTTAAATAAATGGGAAGAAGATCAAGTTGGACGTTTTGAGGTTTTTATAAATGACTTTAATCAGTTAGAAACAGTCGGAGATAAAATTAGAAGCGAAGTACCAACGCTTTTAAATGCAGTTACAGTAAATAACATGCATCCTATAATTTTCGAGTGGATTTCAATATTCGATAAAAATACTTACGCCATAATAGGTATCATGATTTTGGTTGCAGGTATAAATATGATCACAGCCTTATTAGTGTTAATACTAGAACGCACACAAATGATAGGTATATTAAAAGCATTAGGAAGTAGTAATCTAAGTATTAGAAAAATCTTTTTATACAATGCAACCTATTTAATTTTAAAAGGATTATTCTGGGGAAATTTAATAGGAATAAGTATTCTTTTAATCCAAAAATACTTTGGGTTATTTCCATTAGATCCAAAAACATATTACGTATCAACAGTTCCAATTTATATCAATATAGGATATATCATAGCACTTAATTTAGGAACCTTTATCCTATGTTTATTAATGCTAATAATACCATCGGTAATTGTGTCAAAGATTTCACCGGTAAAAGCTATACGTTTCGAGTAAATTTTAGATTTATTGTAGCGTTACCACAAGGGTCGCGCTATCCGTTTCTAGTTTTGGCTCGATGCGCGCCTCGCCAAAAGCTAACCACTACTATCGCTAACGCGGGTAAACACTAATGGTCGTTTTTTTAAATCAACGTAAAGACTATTCGTTTAATTCTAAAACAATTCCGTACTTTTGCACTCGCAAAATGTAACAAATGAACTACGCAAAAAACATATTAGAAACTATAGGTAACACACCATTAGTAAAGATAAATAAGCTAACCGAAACGCTTCCATGTTTAGTCTTATCTAAATACGAAACCTTTAATCCTGGAAACTCGGTAAAGGATCGTATGGCGCTTAAGATGATAGAAGATGCAGAAGCAGATGGACGTTTAAAACCTGGTGGAACCATTATAGAAGGAACTTCTGGAAACACAGGAATGGGATTAGCATTAGCTGCAATTGTAAAAGGTTACAAATGTATTTTTGTGATGGCAGATAAGCAAAGTAAAGAAAAGGTAGACATCTTAAAAGCTGTAGGAGCAGAAGTTGTAGTTTGTCCAACTGCGGTAGAACCAGATGATCCACGTTCTTACTATTCTGTATCTAAACGATTAAGTACCGAGATAGAAAATAGTTGGTACGTTAACCAATATGATAACCCAAGTAATGCAAAAGCACATTACGAAAGCACAGGTCCAGAAATCTGGCAACAAACCGAAGGTAAAGTAACACACTTTGTCGTTGGTGTTGGTACTGGCGGAACCATTTCTGGAGTTGGAAAATATTTAAAAGAACAAAATCCAAACGTTAAAGTTTGGGGAGTAGATACCTACGGAAGTGTGTTTAAAAAATATCATGAAACAGGTGTTTTTGACGAAAACGAAATCTATCCATACGTAACCGAAGGTATTGGTGAAGATATTTTACCAGAAAATGTAGATTTTAGCATCATCGATGGATTTACAAAAGTAACCGATAAAGACGCAGCGGTTTACACACAAAGACTAGCTAAAGAAGAAGGTATGTTTTTAGGGAATAGTGCAGGAGCTGCAATAAAAGGTGTGTTACAATTAAAAGAGCATTTTAAACCAGAAGATGTAGTTGTGGTTTTATTCCATGATCACGGAAGTAGATACGTTGGAAAAATGTTTAATGACGATTGGATGCGCGAAAAAGGTTATATAGAATAATAACATTATTGCGAAAGCAGTAATCTCGATAATAAAAACTCACAGTCTACAGCTGTGAGTTTTTTAGTTATACATGTTATGTATTGAAAATTAATTCAATACTAAAAATTAATTTGTATTTTCAATCCATGCAAGAAGACTTTTTACACTATCTATGGAAATACAAAAAGTTTGAGGCAACCAACCTGCAAACTACAAACGGAGAAGTTGTTTTAATAAAAAATTTCGGATCTCATAATTTAAATTCTGGACCAGATTTTTTTAATGCACAAATACAAATCTCTGATCAGCTTTGGGCAGGAAATGTAGAGCTTCATTTAAAATCAAGTGATTGGTTTATACATAATCACCAAAACGACACAGCTTACGACAATGTGATCTTACATGTGGTATGGCAACATGATACAGATATATTTAGAGAAGATAATACTGTAATACCAACGTTAGAGCTTAAAAATTATGTTCAGTTAAAGGCATTACATAATTATCAAAATTTGATAAATAATAAAGAAAATTGGATTAATTGTCAAAATCAAATAAGTGATATATCTGCATTTGTAAAAGACAATTGGTTAGAGCGTTTGTTCTTTGAACGATTAGAAAATAAAGCTCAATTAATACATTCAATATTACAACAATCCAAAAATAATTGGGAAGCACTATTGTTTAAAATGTTGGCTAAAAACTTTGGGCTTAAAGTTAATGGCGATGCTTTTTTTAGTGTAGCAAATAGTTTTGATTTTTCGATAGTTATGAAGCAACAAAACAGTCTTCAAAACTTAGAAGCTTTGTTTTTAGGTCAAGCAGGTTTATTAGAAAGTGATGTTCAAGATGCTTACTTTTTACAGTTACAGAATGACTACAAGTTTTTGTGTCAAAAGTTTGGTATAAGCAATAACAATGTAATACCAATGCAATTCTTTAGGTTGCGTCCGCCTAATTTTCCGACAATACGTTGGTCGCAATTGGCTAATTTATATGTAGAACACAAAAATTTATTTTCAAAAATAATAGACTGTAAAACTAAAGAAGATATATATGATGTTTTTAAAGTTAAAACTTCAGAATACTGGGATACACATTACACGTTTGGCAAAGCTTCAAAAAAAGTCATTAAAAAAGTTAGTACTTCATTTATACATTTACTTATTATAAATACGATTGTTCCGCTTAAATTTTGCTACGCAAAACAGCAGGGAAAAGATATCGATGAAGAGTTGATACAATTATTGTCACAAGTTTCAGCAGAAAAAAACAGTATAATTGATAAATTTGATTCGTTAAATGTAAAAGCAACTTCGGCATTACAAAGTCAAGCATTACTTCAACTAAAAAATGAATATTGTAGTAAAAACAAATGCTTACAATGCGCTATTGGTAATGTTATTCTAACGACTTAGGATATTCAATTAAAAATTAAATTTAAACTAATGTTAAAATTAATTACCTTGCACTATGCAATTTTTATATAAACCATTACATTATTTTCAAAAAAGAGGCTATCACGTTTGCCAGCGTATAGCAGATCGTTTAGGGATAAGAGCCAAAGTTGTAAGAACTAGTTTTATGTACCTTACATTTGTGACTTTAGGTTTTGGATTTGCATTATATTTATTTTTAGCATTTTGGATGCGTGTAAAAGACTTAATCTACACAAAAAGATCTTCGGTTTTTGATTTGTAAACTATGACCAATCCATTAATTCAACTTTTTAGATCTAAGGTATATACAGCTATAACCCTATTAATTACATTATTAGTTATTGGTGTTTTAGGGTTTAAATTTATGTCCCATTATAGTTGGGTAGATGCGTTGTATATGACTGTAATCACAATAACTACAGTAGGTTTTGGAGAAGTACAACCATTAGATGATGTCTCTAAAATATTCACGATTTTTTTAATACTAACAAGTGTAATTATTGTAGGTTATGCAATAACAGTAATAACAGAATACATCTTAAGTAGAAACAATATTGAAGAACTAAAACAAAAGAAAATGCAGAAAAAAATTGATGCTATGTCCAATCATATAATTATTTGTGGTTATGGACGAAACGGAAAACAAGCTGCAACAAAATTGTTAGCTTACAACAAACCTTTTGTTATTATTGAAAAAAATAAAGAAACTATTGAAAAATTTCAAGATGAAAACACTCATTTTGTATTAGGAAATGCTAACGAAGATGAGGTTTTACATCAAGCAGGTATAGAACGCGCAAGTACATTAATTTCTGCTTTGCCAAACGATGCCGATAATTTATTTGTAGTGTTATCTGCAAGACAAATAAAAAAAGATTTACGCATTATAAGTCGAGCATCTCAAGAAACCTCTTACGAAAAACTAAAACTAGCAGGAGCAAATAATGTTATACTTCCAGATAGAATTGGTGGTGACCACATGGCGTCTTTAGTTGTTGTTCCAGATTTAATAGAATTTATAGATAATCTAGCAATAGTTGGCGAAACCAACATTAATATAGAAGAAATTAGTGTAGAAAAACTTTACGATGCCAATACAACCCAAAGAACCATTAAAGATCTAGATTTAAGACATAAAACAGGTTGTACTGTCATAGGTTACAAAGGACAAAACGGTGAGTATGTTGTTAACCCAGAAGCCGAACAAAAGCTGGCGCCAAATTCAAAAATAATAGTATTAGGAAGGCCAGAACAAATCCATAAATTAAATACAGTTTATAAGTTAGACTAACATTGGTTTTAACACGTATTGTTTTAAAATTCCATCAATTTTTTGCATATTGCTAACTTTAACACAAATTTTAACTAAATTTAACTAACAAATTAAAATAATTATGAAGAAATCTCTTCTTTCAATGTTAGCATTGATATTACCAATAATCTCTTTTGCACAAGATAGTACTGCAGAAAAAATTGACGCTGTATTTAAAAAATATACAGGTTGGTTTGTTGAGGGAATATTTTCTGAAATTCCTTTTACAGATACTATTAAGATTCCATGGGTATTATTGGTTTTAGTTGGAGGAGCATTATTCTTTACAATTTATTTCAAGTTTATAAATATTACTGGTTTTAAAACAGCAATTAAAGTTGTACAAGGTAAATATGAAGATATAGAGAAGCATGGTGTAGATACTTTATACGGTGATCAAACACCAGGTGGAGATGTTTTTGAAACAATTAAAGATGAAGGTGCAGATGGAGAAGTATCTCACTTCCAGGCCTTAACAGCAGCATTATCTGCAACAGTAGGTTTAGGTAATATTGCTGGTGTTGCTGTAGCTCTATCTATTGGTGGACCAGGAGCAACATTTTGGATGATAATCGCAGGATTATTAGGTATGGCTTCTAAGTTTGCAGAATGTACTTTAGGTGTAAAGTATAGAGATGTTGGAGAAGACGGTACTGTATACGGTGGACCAATGTATTATCTAACAAAAGGATTAAAAGAAAAAGGCGCTGGTGGTATTGGTAAAGTATTAGCAGTTTTATTTGCCATATTTGTAGTTGGTGGATCTTTTGGTGGAGGAAATATGTTTCAAGCTAATCAAGCTGCAGCACAATTCACTAAATTATTTGGTTTAACAAGCGATAATGCAGGTATGTATTTTGGGATTATTATGGCTGTATTAGTTGCAGTTGTAATTATTGGTGGAATTAAGCGTATTGCTTCTGTAACAGAAAAAATTGTTCCTTTTATGGCTGGTATTTATGTATTAGCAGCCTTAATTATATTGTTAGCAAACTTTACATTAATTGATGATGCATTTGGAGCTATTTTTAGTGGTGCATTTACACCATTAGCTGGTTTAGGTGGTATCATTGGAGTTATGATCCAAGGTGTGCGTCGTGGAGCATTCTCTAACGAAGCAGGAGTTGGATCTGCTGCTATTGCTCACTCTGCTGTACGTACAAAATATCCTGCTAGTGAAGGTATCGTAGCATTGTTAGAACCATTTGTAGATACTGTTGTAATTTGTACAATGACGGCTTTAGTTATTGTTATTACAAATTTTGATGGTGGATTTATGCAATATGGTGTAGAGATAAAAGAAGGTGTAGAAATTACTGCAACTGCTTTTGATAGTGTAATACCGCATTTTTCAATTGTATTAACTGTAGCTGTAATTTTATTTGCATTTAGTACTATGATTTCTTGGTCATACTATGGTATGCAAGGTTGGGTTTTCTTATTCGGTAAAGGAAAAATAACAGATTTAGTATATAAGATATTATTCTTAATGTTTGTTATCATAGGAGCGTCAATCAGTTTAGGTGCTGTTATAGACTTTTCAGACGCTATGATTTTTGCGATGGTAGTACCTAATATAATTGGTGTTATTATGTTATCTCCAATTATTAAAAAAGAACTTAGTAAATACATGAACGCTATTAATAAAAAAGAAGATGCTTTAGAAGACGGAGCAACAGATTTAGTAGATAAAATGTAAAAATTACTAGAATGAAATTTCAATCCCATTTCTCGTTTACAAAACAACAAAGAAATGGGATTTTTTTATTGTTTTCAATAATTGTAATTATTCAATTGTTTATATTTTTTGTGCTTCCTTCGCTTGATAGTCCTAGAATTAATTCAAATAAAACTCCAGAACAAATTACTGCTTTTATTACTCAAATAGACTCATTAAAAGCTATAGAGATTGAAAACAGAAAGCCTAAAATTTATCCTTTCAATCCTAATTTTATTACCGACTACAAAGGTTATACTTTAGGAATGACTCAAGAAGAAATTGATAGATTATTAAGGTTTAGGTCAAAGGATAAATGGATTAATTCTTCACAACAATTTCAAGAGGTTACTAAAGTTTCAGATAGTTTACTTAATAAAATTTCACCGTATTTTAAGTTTCCAGAATGGGTTAAGAATTCTAGAACAAAGGTTAGTCCTAATTATGTGTCTTCTAATTCTAAGCTCGATTCATCTAAGAAAATAGATTTAAATACAGCTACAATTTCTGATTTAAAAAAAATATACGGTATTGGAGAAGCTTTGTCTGCAAGAATTGTTAATCACAGAGAAAAAATTAATGGCTTTAACGATTTTGTAGAACTTACAGAAGTTTATGGCTTAACTACTGAAGTAATTGATAGGATAAAAACACAGTTTGTTATTCTTACACCAAGAAAAATTAAAAAAATAAACCTAAATACTGCAACAAAATCAGAGTTGGTTACAGTGCAATATATTGATTATGAAATCGCTCATCAAATAATAGAAACTAGAACGCTGTTAGATGGATTTTCAAATCTAGACCAATTAAAAAAAGTTAAAGGATTTCCGCTTAAAAAATTTGATATAATTAAGTTATCTTTACAACTCAATTAAATTAAAAACTAACAAGCTATGGGAAGTATGTACTTCACAGAAGAACATCAATTATTTAGAAAAAGTTTACAAGATTTTTTACAAAAAGAAGTTGTGCCTCACATTGATAAATGGGAGCAAACCGGAACAATAGATCGCTTTATTTGGAACAAATTTGGTGAGATGGGATTTTTTGGTATAAGCTATCCAGAACAATATGGCGGATTAGATTTAGATATCTTTTACATGATAATTCTTTTAGAAGAATTACAACGCATTAATTCTGGAGGATTTGCTGCTGCTATTTGGGCGCATACTTATTTAGCAATGACTCACCTTAATGCAGAAGGTAGTGAAGCAATAAAAGATAAATACCTAACAGCTAGTATAACTGGCGATATGATAGGTTGTTTATGTATAACAGAACCTTTTGGTGGTAGTGATGTGGCAGGAATGAGAACAACTGCTGTAAAACAAGGTGATACTTATGTGTTAAATGGCTCTAAAACATTTATTACAAATGGAGTTTACAGTGATTATTTAATCGTTGCTGCAAAAACAAACCCAGAATTAGGTAATAAAGGAATTAGTATCTTTTTAGTAGATAGAGATACAAAAGGAGTTTCAGCCACAAAACTTGATAAACTTGGATGGAGAGCATCAGATACAGGTGAAATTGCTTTTGATAATGTTGTAATCCCATCAAGTAATTTAATGGGAGAAGAGAATAAAGGTTTTCCTTACATTATGCAGCATTTTGCATTAGAACGCCTAATTATGGGTGTAAATGCGCATGCAAGAACGCAGTTTGCAATCGAGTATACAATTAAATATATGTCCGAAAGACAAGCTTTTGGTACAACTATTGATAAATTTCAAGCATTAAGACACCGTTTAGCAGATCATTTAACTGAGGTTGAATTTTGCAAAACTTTCAATTATAATATAGCAGCTAGATTAGATAAAGGCGAATATGTAGTAAAAGAAGCTACAATGTCTAAATTAAAATCTACTAAAGTTGCAGATGAAGCAATTTATGATTGTTTACAATTTTTAGGCGGATATGGTTACATGGAAGAATATCCTCTAGCAAGATTGTTAAGAGATAGTAGATTAGGACCAATTGGTGGCGGAACTTCAGAAATATTAAGAGAAATAATTGCAAAAATGGTTATAGACGGTAAAGATTATAAACCAGCAACAAAATAAAATTTGTCCCATTATTTATGAAACGTTCTTACTTAAAACAGTCCTTATTATTTGTTTTTATTTTAATAAGCTCAATTGCTACTGCACAACACGAGCTTAAAAATAAAGTAGTAGATTTTATTAATCTTCTACCAATAGAAAGTGCAAGTGTATATGTTCAAAATACAACAATAGGTACTGTTACAAATGCAGATGGTAAATTTGTCCTTCTTGTGCCAGAAAGTATGTCAAAAGATACATTAGTAATATCTTCAATAGGATTTAAAAGTTTTAAAGTACCAGTTGAAGAATTTGACAACTCTTTTGAAGTGTTTTTAGAAGAAGATATTGCAACCTTAGAAGAAGTAGTGTTAAACGCAACTCCAAGACCAAAAACAGGAGATAGTATTGTTTTAAGAGCATTGGATAGATTAGATCGAAATATGCCTAATCAAGCCTATTTACAAAAAGGATTTTTAAGACATAAAGAACGAAACAAAAAAGAATTTAAATGGTTAGTAGAAAGTGCTATAACTATTTATGACGATTCTACTTACGTTAATGGCGATGTAGACAATATAAAAATAAATGTAGATGAAGTAAGGAAAAGTTATGACTTAAGAGACGTAGATAGCTTATTTGCGTATTCTACCTATTTAAAATACAATGCCAACGTTAATCTAAAGCCAAAAAACTTAAGACGAGATACAATAAACACATCATCTTTAGTAAAAGCAATAAAGTGGAATGATACCAGAGTTAACGGGTTAGAAAACCTATTTAAGGGTAAATTAAATATGGTAAGAAACTCAAAAGCACCAAAAGCCTTATTTGGTAAAGATGTTTTAGCAAAACATAAATTTATCCTAGACACTATTTTAGTAGATAACGAACGTAAAATTTACAAAATAAAAATAGATAAAGCAGAAGATTTTGTAGGATTAGATACAGAAGGAATCTATAATGAAGGCTATAATGCAAAAGGATGGATTTACATTTATTGGGATAATTTCGCAATTAAAAAAATAGAATATGATTTAGTAGCAGCTTCAGCAGCACAAAAAACTAGAAGTAAAAGATTATTTGATACGCAAACCAATCATAAATTAGTGATTAGTTATATGGAGTATCAAGATAAAATGTACCCAAATTATATTTACTACGAAACTCCAAAACTTGTAAATGTTGGTTTAAAAAACGAAAAATTAACCGAAGAAGAGCAAGAAAGGTATAATAAAGAAGAACGCTTTTATTACACAGTACAAGAAATACTGTTTACAGAAGTTATTGTAGATCAAGACAAAGTAAAGCAGTCATTAACACAACAATGGGATCCAGATATTTTCGCAAAAAAGCCATACCATAAATCATTTTGGGACAATTATAACACTTTGTTAGAAAGCGAAGAAGACGAGCAATTAATAAAAGATTTAACTAAAAGGTCAAGTCTATTTAATAAAGAATAATTTTTTTAAAATTAAATTGAAAAAATTAAAATAGTTTCTATATTTGCACACCAAAATTTTAAAAGAGAGGAGGTTAAGACACTATGTTAATAATTCCATTAAAAGAAGGAGAGAATATAGAAAGAGCGTTAAAGCGTTACAAGCGTAAGTTTGATAAAACAGGAACGCGTAAATCTTTATATGGTCGTAAGCAATTTACAAAACCATCTATAGAAAAAAGAGCACAAATACAAAAAGCACAATATGTACAAAGATTAAAAGATCAAGAATCTATTTAATTAAAAGTATTTAATAAACAAAATCCCGCTTAATAAAGCGGGATTTTTTTATATAAATAATTCCCTTATATTTATAAATCAACAACAAATTATGCTTTTAAAAACATTCTTAGAATATCTGTTATTAGAAAAAAAATACTCTCAATTAACAGTAACTGCATATAAAAAAGACATATCTGCATTCCAACAATATCTTGAAGATTCAACATCAAACAAAGACTTAAAAGAAGTCAGCTATCAAGATATTAGACAGTGGATAATACATATGGTAAATTTAGGAATGTCCAACCGAACTGTTAACAGGAAGGTTTCCGCACTAAACAGTTTTTATAAATATTTAATAAAGATTGAAGAAATAAGCTCTAACCCATTATCTACTCACAAAGCATTAAAGACAAGTAAAAAAAATCAAATCCCTTTTTCCGAAACAGAAATAAATGCAGTATTAAATACAATAAGTCATGCACAAACATTCGAAGGAGCAAGAAATAAATTAATAATAGAATTATTTTATGCAACAGGAATAAGAAGAATAGAACTAATAAACATCAAATTAAAAGACATTGATTTAGAAAATAAAACAGTAAAAATATTAGGAAAAAGAAATAAAGAAAGATTAATTCCATTAATACAAACAATCATAACAAGTATAAATCAATATTTAAACTATCGTGATCAACTAGAAAATTCAAATCAATGCGACTATCTTTTGGTAACCCAAAAAGGTGTTAAACTTTATGAAACCTTAGTTTATCGAATAATAAAAGACTACTTTAGTGTAGTGACAAGTAAGATTAAAAAAAGTCCGCATATACTTAGACATTCGTTTGCTACACATCTTTTAAATAAAGGAGCAGAAATTAATGCTGTAAAAGAATTATTAGGGCATTCATCACTAGCTGCAACCCAAGTCTATACACATAATAGTATAGCACAATTAAAAAAAGTGTATCAAAAAGCACATCCAAGAAGTAAAAAATAATGTTTAACCAAAATAAAACACAATGAAGGTAAACACACAAGCAGTAAATTTTAATGCAAAGCCACAATTGCTAGAGTTTATACAAAACAAGATGAATAAATTAGATCATTTTTATGATAAAGTCATCCAAACAGAAGTTTATTTAAAGGTTGAAAACACAACAAATAATTTAAATAAAATTTTTGAAGCAAAAATTAATATACCAGGAGAAAGTTTAATGGTAAAAAAACAATGTAAGACATTTGAAGAAGGAGTAGATACCGCAATTTCAACATTAAAAAGGCAATTACAAAAACGAAAACAAAAATTACGAGCATAATTTTAAAATATTTTCAAAAAATGTTTTGAAAAAAAAATAAAATATATACATTTGCAGTCCGTTAGAAATAGCGGGCTTTTTTTGTAGGTCAAAAAAAGTTCAAAAGCCGATGTAGCTCAGCTGGCTAGAGCAGCTGATTTGTAATCAGCAGGTCGTGGGTTCGAGTCCCTCCATCGGCTCGTTTAGATTGAAAACTTAATAAGAGTTTTTACGTTCATATAAAGAGTGAAAAGTTTAAATTGGGGAGATACTCAAGCGGCCAACGAGGGCAGACTGTAAATCTGCTGACTATGTCTTCGCAGGTTCGAATCCTGCTCTCCCCACTTTTTTAAACTTAAATTAAGGATTTTAAATAATTGCGGGAGTAGCTCAGTTGGTAGAGCGTCAGCCTTCCAAGCTGAATGTCGCCGGTTCGAACCCGGTCTCCCGCTCTAATATTTAAGCCGGTGTAGCTCAGGGGTAGAGCGTTTCCTTGGTAAGGAAGAGGTCACGGGTTCAAATCCCGTCATTGGCTCTAATTTAAACAAAGATTAGAATACACTAATATTATTATATAACTAAGATTAAATTATTAAAACATGGCAAAGGCAACTTTTGATCGTTCAAAACCACACTTAAATATTGGTACTATTGGACACGTAGATCACGGTAAAACAACTTTAACTGCTGCTATTACTAAAGTATTAGCTGATGCAGGTTTATCAGAAGCAAGAGATTTCGATACTATCGATAACGCTCCAGAAGAAAAAGAAAGAGGTATTACAATTAATACTTCTCACGTAGAATATCAAACAGCTAATCGTCACTATGCACACGTTGACTGTCCTGGTCACGCCGATTATGTAAAGAACATGGTAACTGGTGCTGCTCAAATGGATGGTGCTATTTTAGTAGTAGCTGCAACAGATGGTCCAATGCCACAAACTCGTGAGCACATCTTATTAGGTCGTCAGGTAGGTATTCCTCGTATCGTTGTTTTCTTAAACAAAGTTGATATGGTTGATGATGCTGAGCTTTTAGAGTTAGTAGATATGGAAGTTAGAGAATTATTATCTTTCTACGAATATGATGGTGATAATGGTCCTGTTATTTCTGGTTCTGCATTAGGAGCTTTAAATGGTGAGCAAAAGTGGGTGGATACTGTAATGGAGTTAATGAATGCTGTAGATGAGTGGATTGAAGAGCCAGTGCGTGATATGGATAAGCCTTTCTTAATGCCTATCGAAGATGTGTTCTCTATTACTGGTCGTGGTACAGTAGCTACTGGACGTATTGAAACTGGTGTTGCTAACACAGGTGATCCTGTTGAGATTATCGGTATGGGAGCAGAGAAATTAACTTCTACTATTACAGGTATCGAGATGTTCCGTCAAATATTAGATAGAGGAGAAGCTGGTGATAATGCTGGTATTTTATTAAGAGGTATTGAAAAGACTCAAATCTCTAGAGGAATGGTTATTACTAAGCCAGGATCTGTAACTCCTCACAAAAATTTCAAAGCAGAGGTTTATATCCTTAAAAAAGAAGAAGGTGGACGTCATACTCCATTCCATAACAATTATCGTCCTCAGTTCTACGTGCGTACTACAGACGTTACAGGAACTATTTCTTTACCAGATGGAGTAGAGATGGTAATGCCAGGAGATAACTTAACTATCACTGTTGAGTTAATTCAACCAATTGCAATGAACGTAGGTTTACGTTTCGCTATCCGTGAAGGTGGTAGAACAGTTGGTGCTGGTCAGGTAACTGAAATTTTAGACTAATTTTTAGTCTCAATAAATAACTAAATTAAGGTGTTTCTTAAGAGAAACACCTTGATTTATATTTACGGGTTTAGCTCAGTTGGTAGAGCACTGGTCTCCAAAACCAGGTGTCGGGAGTTCGAGTCTCTCAACCCGTGCAAAAACATTGAAATAAAGTTTTTCTTTATTTAACCAATAAAATATTATGGCTGGAGTAGTTAATTATATAAAAGAATCTTTTACAGAACTTAAGAATAATGTAAGTTGGACTCCTTGGGCAGAAGCTCAAAGTTTAACAATTCTTGTAGCTGTATTTTCAATCATTTTTTCACTAGCTATTTGGGGAGTAGATACAGTTTTTAGTAAAGTGATTACACTTTATTTTAATCTAATAAACGGATAGTTTTATGGCTGAAGTAGGAGAGAAAAAATGGTATGTTGTAAGAGCAGTTAGTGGACAAGAAAATAAAGTTAAGACTTACATTGAAAACGAAATAGCTAGACTAGGTTTACAAGATTATGTAGAACAAGTTTTAGTTCCAACTGAAAAGGTTGTTCAGATTCGTAATGGAAAAAAAATAAACAAAGAGAAAGTTTATTTTAGTGGTTACATAATGATTAAAGCTAACTTAACAGGAGAAGTTCCTCACATTATTAAATCTGTTACAAATGTTATAGGTTTTTTAGGAGCTACTAAAGGAGGTGATCCTTTACCATTAAGACAGTCTGAAGTAAATAGAATGTTAGGTAAGGTTGATGAGCTTACAGTAGATGCTGATGTTAATGTAGCGATACCTTACACTATCGGAGAAACTGTAAAGGTTATTGATGGTCCATTTAATGGTTTTGATGGTACTATCGAAAATATAAATGAAGAAAAACGTAAACTTGAAGTAATGGTTAAGATTTTTGGAAGAAAAACTCCATTAGAATTAAGTTATATGCAAGTAGAGAAGATTTAATAATTGTTACACCAAATAAGTAAGTAATAATGTAGGCTTCCAATTTATATTATTACAATACAAAAATTTTAAAAATGGCAAAAGAATTAGGTAAAGTAGTTAAACTACAAGTTAGGGGAGGTGCAGCGAACCCATCGCCACCGGTTGGACCCGCTTTAGGTGCTGCTGGAGTTAATATCATGGAGTTCTGTAAGCAGTTTAATGCTAGAACACAAGATAAAGCTGGTAAAGTATTACCAGTTGTGATATCTGTTTACAAAGACAAGTCTTTTGATTTTGTAATTAAGACACCACCTGCAGCAGTTCAATTATTAGAAGCGGCCAAAGTAAAAAAAGGTTCAGGAGAACCTCATGTAAGAAAAGTAGCAAAAGTTTCTTGGGATCAAATCAGAACTATAGCTGAAGATAAAATGCAAGATTTAAATGCGTTTACTATTGATTCAGCAATGAGAATGATTGCTGGTACTGCAAGATCTATGGGTATAACTGTTAAAGGTGGAGATGCACCAAATTAACCTAAAAAGATTTTAAGAAAATGGCAAGATTAACAAAGAAACTAAAAGAAGCTCAAGCTAAAATCGAGAAGGATAGATTATATTCTTTAGAAGAAGCTTCAGCTTTAGTAAAAGAAATAACAAATACTAAGTTTGATGCATCAGTTGATATAGCAGTTAGACTTGGTGTAGATCCAAGAAAAGCTAATCAAATGGTAAGAGGTGTTGTATCTCTTCCTCATGGAACAGGTAAGGACGTTAAAGTTCTTGCATTAGTAACTCCAGATAAAGAAGCAGAAGCTAAAGAAGCAGGTGCTGACTTTGTTGGATTAGACGAGTATTTAGATAAGATTAAAAGCGGTTGGACTGACGTTGATGTAATTATAACAATGCCAAGCGTTATGGGTAAGTTAGGTCCGTTAGGACGTATTTTAGGTCCAAGAGGATTAATGCCTAACCCTAAAACAGGTACAGTAACTATGGATATTGCAAAAGCAGTAACTGAAGTAAAAGCTGGTAAAATCGATTTTAAAGTTGATAAAACTGGTATCGTACATGCATCTATAGGGAAAGCATCTTTTACTGCAGATAAAATTGCAGGAAATGCAAACGAATTATTAACAACATTAATTAAACTTAAACCTACAGCAGCAAAAGGTACTTATGTAAAAAGTATTTACATGTCAAGTACTATGAGCCCAAGTATTGCAATTGATACTAAAATTGGTTAAGTAGTTAAAAACTTTTATTATGACAAGAGAAGAAAAATCACAAGTAATTCAAGACTTAACTGCTCAATTAGCTGATAATGCTAATATCTATATTGCAGATATTTCTGGATTAAACGCTGTTGCAACTTCAGATTTACGTCGCGCATGCTTCAAAGCAAACGTGAAATTAGCAGTTGTTAAAAATACATTACTAGAAAAAGCAATGGAAGCTTCAGACAAAGATTTTGGAGACTTACCATCAACTTTAAAAGGTAATACTTCTGTAATGTATGCTGAGGCAGGGAATGCTCCAGCTAAAGTTATAAAGGCTTTCAGAAAAAAATCTAATAAACCTTTATTAAAAGGTGCATTCATAGAAGAAGCTATTTACTTAGGTGATGATCAATTAGACGCACTAGTAGATATCAAGTCTAGAGAAGAATTAATTGGTGATATTATAGGATTATTACAATCACCAGCTAAGAATGTAATTTCTGCTCTTAAATCAGGAGGAAATACATTATCTGGATTAGTAAAGACCTTATCAGAAAGAGAAGGTTAAAAAAGTACGCACTTTTACAATTATATATTTAAATTAAAAAATTATTAAAACGATAGAAAAATGGCAGATTTAAAAGATTTCGCAGAACAATTAGTTAACTTAACAGTTAAAGAAGTAAACGAGTTAGCTACTATTTTAAAAGATGAGTATGGTATAGAGCCTGCTGCTGCTGCAGTAGCTGTTGCTGCTGGTGGTGCTGCTGCTGGTGGAGACGCTGCAGAAGAAAAAACTGAATTTGATGTAGTTCTTAAATCAGCTGGAGCTTCTAAGCTTGCAGTTGTTAAATTAGTAAAAGAATTAACAGGTTTAGGATTAAAAGAAGCTAAAGAATTAGTAGATGGTGCACCAAGCAACATCAAAGAAGGAGTTTCTAAAGACGAAGCTGAAG